>JAAZIL010000060.1 GCA_012800885.1 Candidatus Dojkabacteria bacterium | reverse complement strand
TCATAGTACTCTTAACACTATCAGAATTAACACTCTGTATACCCTTACTCATACAGTAATCTCTTACTCTTCTTAATAATCTCAACCCTACTCTCGCAGTACCTCTTGAAGAAGAGGACAACATCTCTAAAGCATCTGTATCAATATCAATACTCCAGAGATCAGCTGCTCTTTTTAGTATCATAATCATATCCTCATCTCCAAAAAAATCTAATCTCTGAATCAAACCGAACCTATCTCTCATCGGTGAACTAATCTTTCCTACTTGTGTAGTAGCACCTATTAGAGTAAAAGGCTCGAGTGTAAGTCTAATAGTCTTAGCTGAAGACCCTTTACCCATAACAATATCCAGAGCTCTATCCTCCATAGCTGGGTACAAAATTTCCTCAACTACTCTAGACAATCTATGTATCTCATCTATAAATAGAACATCATTCTTTTTTAAATTAGTCAATATGGCTGCTAAATCTCCCTGTCTCTCAATAGCTGGTCCAGAGGTAATTCTAATGGAGGAGCCCACCTCATTTGCAATAGCCAGAGCGAATGTTGTCTTACCTAAACCAGGAGGACCATAAAACAGTACATGATCCATAACCTCATCTCTTTTTTTAGATGAGCTTATCATCATCTTAATAGTCTCTTTCTCCTGCTTCCTACCTATCATCTCATCTATCTTAGAAGGACGTATTTTAGTCTCCACTTCCTCTAAGTCCTTCTTATCAATACTCCTAGTACTCTTCACAGGACTATCTTTCCTCTGATATTTCTTACTAGATTTAATCATAGCTAATTCTGTAAAACTTTTTTAATTAGTATCTCAATATCCATATCATCTTTCTTAAGCAGACTCTTTCCTCTATCTACAGCATCTTTCAGCTCTTCACCTTTAAAGCCTAAAGTCCTAAGTACCTCTTTTAATTCCTTAATCTTAATATCAACCCCACTCTCTTTCTCCTGCTCAAAATCTATCCTTCCCCTCAACTCTAATATTACTTTCTGTGCACCCTTTATACCTAAGCCAGGACACTCACTTAATAATTTAGCATCCCCCTTGAGTACTATCTCCTTAACTCTATTCATACTGTATGTAGATAGTATAGAGAGAGCCAATTTAGGCCCTATACCTGATACATTTAATAACTCTTCAAAAAAATCTCTCTCTTCTTCAGTATTGAAACCATAAAGAGAATTACTATCTTCCTTTACTTGAAAACTTGTATACAGAGCTATCTCTGACTGTTTTGTATTAATACTAAATTGAGATGTAACAAACACTCTATAACCTATTCCTGAAGAGAGCAAAATGTCAATGTAGTTAACTTTTCCTGTACTGCGATATTTTAATATTTTACCTGATATATATGAAATCATCTCTACATTATACAGGATTTTATGATTAATTAGAGAACAGGTTAGCGAGATGAAGCTAGTGCTATAGCGATTGCATCTGCAGCATCATCTGGTTTAGGAAGTTCATCTAAATTACAGAGCATTTGGACATTCTTCTGTACCTGCCTTTTATCTGCCCTTCCATAGCCTGTAACTGCACTCTTAACCTGTAAAGGGGTATGCTCTTTTACTGGAATACCACTTTTTTCTAATACTAAAAGAATTACCCCCCTAGCCTCTCCAACAGACATAGCTGTTTTAACATTTTTATAGAATATTAAAGTCTCTACACCAGCTAACTCAGGCTTATACTTCTCTATCAACTCCTCTAAATCAGAATATATCTCCAACAATCTCTGAGGAACGGGAACACCCTTAGGAGTTATAATAGCTCCGTAATCTACCACAATAGGATTACACTCTTTATCAAAATCTACTATCGCCCAACCGGTAGTAGCTAAACCTGGATCAATTCCTAATATTCTCATGTGATATTGTAACATATACCAAAGAAGTTACTTAACAAGGCAGAAGGACTTATCTGCTCTCTAAATAATCCCTTCTCTGAAAGATTATGACATATTTTTAACTATCTCAGGATACTCCCCATAATACACTACTGGATAGTAAATCTTAGCACTCTTTACTTCTTCATTCTCATTACCCACTAACTTAGCAAAAGGAGAATAATTGGCAGAATCAGTAAGCTCTGTATCTCTAGTAAGGTCAGCGGCAATTTCAAAAACATCATCTTCGTAATTAGCATTAAGAATTAAGTCAACATCACCACTTAATTCAGAAACATTATCAAAATAAACATCCCTTTCTAAAAGAGCTAGAATTCTTGTTTCTAATTTTTCGGATTTCAAACGACTTATTTCAAGTCCAAATCCGAAGATTTTATACTGTATACCACTGTAATCAATGTAACTCATAGCATCCATATATTTTTCAATCTCTGTTTGTTTCTTCTCTCCTGTCTCAAATTCTCCATCTGAAAAATTAAATTCTACAGTACCATCGAGGGAATGAGCTAATTTCCTAGCCTTTAATATAGCTTCCACTCTCTTTAGTACCTTCTCTCTAAGAGTATTATCAAATTCTATCTTAATGGGCAATTTCTCTATAGACATGTTTATTATGAATAAATTTATATCTTAATAGTTATACTATATTGTCAAGTTCTTTACAATTCTAAATTACTCCAAACACTCTGTACATCATTATGGTCCTCTATTCTCTCTATACCAGCCTGTGCTTTATCTAGATCGCTGCCTGTTAATTGAATCGTATCTCTCGGTTCTTTAATAATATCTGCTTGCTCTAAAACATAACCCTTCTTAGAGATACCGTCTCTTACTTTTGTTAAATCTGAGAACTGAGTATATACCTCTAGGCCTTCTACTCCATCTAAATCACATTCATTAATATCCTCTACACCCTCTATATCCATAATCTCCATCATAACCTCTTGTCTATCCTCTGGCACATACTCATCTTCATGACCGAATCTATCTGATTTTTTCATACGACCACTCCTTAGTACTATTAGACCCTTTGTATCAAAATTCCATGCTACTGAGCCACTCTCTCCCATCCTACCTCCTATCTCCTCAAAAAGTCTTCTTAAGTCTGCAATTGTCCTGTTTTTGTTATCAGTTATTACATCTACCAATATCTGAATATTGCTAGGTCCAAAGCCCTCATATATTGCTTCCTCATATGCAACTTCATCCTTACCCTCCCCTGTACCCTTCTGAATAGCTTTCTTTATTCTATCAACAGGGAAACCTGCACTCTTAGCTTTATCTAAATACAATCTTAGATTAGGATTCATATCTGGATCTCCTCCTCCTTTCTTTGCAGCAAGGGTAATCTGTGTAGATAATTTAGAGAATATTTGGCTTTTTTTAGCATCAGTAATCGCTTTTTTATGCCTAATTGTTGACCATTTAGAGTGACCTGCCATACGTGGTATTCTACCACTCAGGTACTCAAGAAGAAAGGGAAATGAATTTTTTTTTAATTCTTTCTCTTAAGAGATCTATTACCTTTGTCACTATACTCTTGTTTACTCCATCTAGATATTTTATCCTCAATAATATCCTTACTTGTACCGTACTTCTCTCTAGAGAGAGCAATTACTTCATCTCTTAACCCAAAAGGTTTGTACCTAGGAGGAAGAGATTTAGCACTAAAAGCAGATGATGTCATACCATCAATACACAATTTAATATACATAGCGTGAGCATCTAAAGACACCAAATCCTCTGAGGATACCAAAGGAGCAAACTCCTTCTCTAAAATAGCTGCATCTGCTTGACTTACAACAAATGAACCTAAAGTACCAACATTACCGAATATCGCTTGTCGTACTGTTAGAGCTAATTGATCAATATATTGATTAGTCATACAGAGATCTAATCTAAATTTCCTAGCCTCTGAGAGTATCTTTGCAAAAGAATCGGTTGCAAAATTTTGAAACTCATCTACAAAAAGATAGAAATCATTCCTCTCCTCTGCTGGCATATCTACTCTCTCCAGTGCTGTTGATTGTAACCTGGTAATAATCATCCCACCCAGCAGAGATGCTGTCTCTTCTCCTAATTTACCCTGTGCTAAGTTTACCAAAAGTATCTTCTTGTTATCCATTATCTCTCTTAAATCAATTGTTGACTTAACCTGACCAATAATATTTCTTGTGACTGCTGATGAGATGAACCTCCCTACTTTGTTCTGAATAGGAGAGAGAGACTCTGAAAGAAGTCTTGGATTTTGTGACATTTGAGCATACTCATCCTCCCAGAAGTTTACAAGGATAGGATCATTAACCTGCTTAAGGATGAACTTACGATAATTCCTATCTGAGAGTAACTTTGTAACAGAGAGGACTGTTGTACCTTGTGCTTCAAGAAGTGTAGCAACTGTATTTGTAAGAATGTATTGAAGTCTAGGACCCCAAGAATCTCCAAACTGCTTCTTAAATACCTCAACTACCCCATCTGCAATTAAATCCCTCTGAGATTTATCTTTTAACTCTAAGAGGTTAAACCCAACAGGATACTGCGTATCTGTGGGATTAAAATATATTACATCATCCATTCTCTCTCTCGGTATGAAATCTAAAAGCTCCTCAACTAACTCACCGTGAGGATCAATCATACAAGCTCCATCACCTCTTAAAATATCTGAGATAAACATATTTTTAAATACAGTAGATTTACCTACCCCCGTTTTACCAAGAAGATAGAAATGCTTCCTTCTGTCCTCCCTTTTAATACCAAACTCTTCACGACTACCTCGATAGTCAGTCTCAGCAAAAATAGTTACTCCTTTCTCCCCTGTTTTAGGCAGATTCATTGGAGGCTCTAACCTCTTAGACCTACTCCATGCAATATTAGGAGTCTCTACAGATATATTAGGTAAATGATAAAGAGAAGCTAATTCCTCAATATTAATAATATCAATAATATTATCTGCTAAATATCTAGAAGTATAGTCATTGTATATCTCTTTACCTGTTTTTGTAGGTTTAGTATGTACAAACGTATTTAGATGTGCTGTAGTAAACTGCTTAAAACTAGCTACAATATCTCTCAAAATCTGCTCTGATTCTATCTGGCTTGGGGCTTTAGTTACGATTCTAATACCAAATTCAAAGCCTAATTTAAGCATTTTATTCTCTATCTCTGCTAACTCCTCCTCCTGGCCTGGTTGTAATCTAACAATCTCTTTTCTATCTTCCAGAGAACCTGTTAGACTTTTACCCATACCGCTTAGTAATATACCTAATCTACTAAAAAAGCCACTACTGTATGGATCTTTCCCATCCTTTATATCAGAGATATATCTCTTTGAATTACTCTGCCAATAGTTTGAAACTGGTCTTACAATTATCTGTATCCATGCATGATGTTCTGGCTTCAAATCAGAGATAGCCCCTGTTATTGCAGCGAGAGGATCTACATCAAAACTTCTAAATGTTTTAATCGGAAAGATAAAATCTTTCTCAAACTCTATCTCACCTGTAGTAACAAATAGTTGTGTCTGAGACCCCTTTATTAAAGCATAGTCCTGTACACACCTAATATCAGCATTAGGATACTGTGCATAGATCTGCCCTTCTACAAATTTAGCTAAAGGTTGCGAAACAACAACATAGAAGTTAATTCCTTCCTGCCCACTAGAGACTATTTCAAAACTCACTATATCCAATGACTTTATTGCATCTCCCAATATCCCATGAATTGATGCAAACATCTGCTCTGCAGCTAACGGCGTTTTATCATTCTCCTTAGGAACCAATATCTGCATAACTAAAGGATTACGAACATGCGTATTTACAATAATATCTTCATTCTTTCTCCTGATTACAAGAAAAAGAAACAAGATAAAGAGAAAAGATGCTATTAACACCAATGATATTGTTGTAACTATGGTTATAGTAGTATCATTTTACATTAGAAATCATATATTTAGAAGACACCCTATTGAAAGGAGTATACCGTTGGTATATCTTTACCTAGTATAATGACAATATCTCCCGTTGTCATAAACTGAGGACGACCCTGGACAATATCATAACCCCCAGGAAATATCTCTCTAATTACCTCCATAGAATTCTTGTACTCTTTAGGATAAGGGACATAGAACTGAGTACGTTCTACTAGATCAGGTGCATTGTCATATCTCACTACCTCTAGACCACTGTTTCTAATCTTCCTAGCATACTGAGATGCATACCCGCTTAGACCACTCCCATTATATACTTCTACTCTCACCCTCTCTTTCTCTAAGTTTCTATCAATCATGCTATCTACAAAGTCTCTCCAAACAGAGTCAAAAGCTGAAATATCTATCTGTGAGGACAACCCTACACCACTGGCTGATTCCATAATAGTAACATATTCAGATTGAGAGAAATCAATAACATACGGTCTTACATGTAGAGTACTTCTGTATATATCCCTAAGCTTCTCAATACTGCTTAGAAACGTTGAAAAAGAAGAGTATACAGTACTGTTGGAGTCTTGCAGTTCAGGTGAAGATAATAATAGGTTTATCCAACTTAATCTTGAGCAGAAACTATTTAAGAAGAAAACCTCTTCGGGGAGTTCAAACCCATTAGAGAAGTACTGAGCATACATTTGACCACTCAATGGTTGGCCTAATTTCTCCTCAAACAACTGCATTGTTTCAGCATTAAACCAGATATAGTTATCAATATTAGTACCTAACATCTGTTGAAATTGCCATATTGCATACTCAAAGCCCTTACCTTCCTGTATAAATTCACCTGCATATTTAAATGTAGATACTGTAATACCACTTCCAAAATCTTTATCCACACCAGTATATTCAATTCGACCCGGTATATATATCAGTACCGCCTTACTCTTCTCTTTATTCACAGCGTAGATATATGCACTCTGTATTACTTCTTGCTCATTGTAATACTCTTCAAAAACTATTAAAGTTTTCTCTAATGCATCTTTCCTATGAGAAAGAAGATAGTAATCTGCATTACTTGATGACAAAGGATTAATACTCTTTATATTACTAAAAACTGTATAGGAGTAAATACCATATCCTAATATGGAGATAATTACTAAAAAGAATAGGAGTTTACCAAGTTTAAACTTACTTTTCTTTTTCTCAGATTTAGTTTTTTTCTGTTTACGCCTCTTATTCACTACTCTGTCTTTAATATTATTCTCTCTCCATCAGGCTTTACAAAACTTAGTAATACAGCCTCTAACATAATATTAGAACCATCCCCCTTTGCCATACCGTATAGATTATCTCCTTTAATACTGTATCCCAAATACTCTAATGTTGCCCTTATTTGATGCATCCTACCTGTTTCTAATTTTACTAAGGCATATTTATTAACAAAAAGCAGATAACTAAGAGCCTCTTTAGACCCTGGAAACTTATACCTTTTGAACTCCATCTTGTATCTATTTAAAGTGCTCCTACCTATATATCCCTCTGTTTTAGACCACTCTTTCCAAGGTTCAACTTCTATGCTCAATTCTTTAATATATTTGTATGGATTAAACTTCTGTTCAATATCTGTACTCTTTTCTAATTCAGCTAAATATATTCTAATTACCTCTCCTTTTTTAAATTTTTTCTTAAGATATTCCTCTGTCCCTTTCTTTTTTGCAACAACCATTAGCCCAGACACTCCCTTATCTAACCTATGAACTATCCCACTCCTATCCATCAATTCATCATACTCTCCTTTGCTCTCTAGATAGTATCTAATGTAGTTTGCAAGTGTATTCTCCATATTATTTACCCCTGGATGAACAACTAGGCCTTTCGGTTTGAAAAGAACCATTAAATCACTATCTTCATATCTAATATCTAATTCCTTTCTCTGTGGTACTATCTCTGTATCTTTATCTAATCCCTTCTTTACACTTTCCCAATACTCTTCATCCACTGTAAAAACATCTCCCTCTTTAAATCTATATGACTTTTTACATACTCTGTTATTTACACTACATCCTTGAGAGATATATTCTTGGATAACAGTTCTAGTAAGAGATTTCTCTCTTAATAATTCACTTAATAGAACATCAACTCTTTTGTCAATATTGTCTTCTTGGATAATGATTCGCATTGTACATGTAGTTTATCATTTATCCTCTCTTTTTACACCTTTTTGAATACATAGTGGCTTTTTCTTAATAGGAAGAATCTGTATTATAGCAAGAGAACAGATTGATACTATTGCGATATCAGAGAGATTAAATGAAAGATAGAGAAAAGAGATATAGTCACACACTCCATTAAAAAGAAATCTTGAAATAGTATTACCCATTCCTAGTATAGTCAAACTAAAAAGGAGATAGCTCAACTCATTATTTATTAATATTGCTAGAGTAATTAGAACTAACAAAAGAGCAATATTAATCTCATATATATTACTAACAGTTAATCCGAAAGCTATACCGTGGTTAAATATACAGAGACCTTTCCTATTTAAGAAAAAAGAGAGAATCAAATCTATCAATAATACAACTAAGGAGAGAGGTGGAAGATATTTAATATATTTCATATTAGACTGATCTTAACGCAGATACACTACTTATCTGAATCCTAGCTTTCTTTAAATCTATTACAAAGAACACTCCCATAGAGAGAGACCATATTATAAATATACCCACAAGGACATCCTCCAGAAGAGTTAAATCACTAATGAAATAGAGGTAAGAGATATATATGGAGGATACCCATACAGAGATTAAACCTACATATCCTAATACATATTTCTCAAGTTTAGGGTTTTTAATAACTCTGTATATAAATTTATAAAGAAGATAAAGAATTCCTAATATACTTATTAATATTAATCCATGATATATCC
>JAAZIL010000059.1 GCA_012800885.1 Candidatus Dojkabacteria bacterium | reverse complement strand
CAACAACAGCACGCTATGAAGAGTGGGATTATTAAAAATCTTGATACTGTATTAGAAAATTGTAAACTATCAATCAACCAGCTACTAAGTAATTTAAAAAGCGAAGAGTTTCCCAAAAAAGTAATAATGGGTATCGCTGGTGAATATATTCAGGGTGTTTCAATTGTTGTTAACTATGAAAGAGAAGAGGGCTATGATAGAGAAGTAACACAGAAAGAACAGAATAAAATTCTTTCACAGGTTAAATCTCAGATCTCTGTTAATGGGAAAGAAGACTTAAGTGTAAGAACCGGTTTAAAAAGTGAAGATATAGAGATACTCCATATTACCCCAACAGGTATGGAGATAGGAGGAATGCCTGTTAATAGTTTAGTAGGATACAAAGGTAAGGATGTTAAATTAAATTTCTATGCATCTTTTGCTCCAAAGACATATACAGAAGCTTTAAGAAAAGTTGCTAATTCTCTTGGATTTGAAGTTTTAGGAATTGTATCTCAACCGTTCTGTGTAGCAAGGGCTCATGCTGGAAGAGAGGATCAGAATTTCTCTGCAATCTTTATTGATTTAGGAGGAGGAACTACAGATGTAGCAATTGTAAAGAAAGGGAATGTAGCAGATACACAGATGTTCGCATTCGGGGGTAGGGTATTCACAAAAGAGTTAGCAAGATTAACAGATACAGATTTTAGACACGCTGAACAGAGGAAAATTAAATATTCGAATAGAGAGTTACCTAAAGATATAATGCGTAAGGTACAAAAAACCATGTACAACACTGCAAACCTCTGGATGAGAACACTAAAAGTTGCACTAGAAGATTGTGATGATATAGGGGCACTACCTACACAGATATTCCTATGTGGAGGAGGAGCGCTACTTCCTGATATTAAAAACTCTCTGATGGAATTCCCATGGAAAAAATATTTGCCTGTAACTGTTGTCCCTAGAATAGAGATGTTTACTCCTAATTTACTCGGCTCCATTGTAGATAATAGTGGAGAGTTACAGAATCTTTACGATATTACACCAGCTTCTTTAGCTAAATATCTCTATGACATGGAGATTGATAGAGAGAAGAAAAATATAAATTGGGATATATAGCAATGGAGAAAAAAGTTACTACCTCAAAAATAATTGTTGATGAGAGCAACGAAATAACGGATTTAGTAAGAAAGATCCGTGGAAGTAAGGCAGAGAGATTAGTACTTACTTTTACAGAGCATACTGATATCTTAATTAGTCCTGTTAACCTTGCTTTGCTTCAAGAGACAGTAGAGAGAGAAGACAAGCTCTTAATTGCACAGATAATACAGAATCCTACAGGTGTTCGTAATGCAAAAATAGCTGGTATTAAAACTATAGATACTCCTTCGAACCCTACTGAATCTGATTGGGAGGAAGCATTGGAAACAGTAAAAGAGAATAAGAAGAGAAGAAAGGCAAGAAGAGAGAGTATAGTAACAGATGAGAGTATAAAGGGAAGTACCTCTTCTTTTGAGGAGAACATAGATACTTCTTTTGAGAAGCCTGCTAAAAAAGATTATGTAGATAGAAGAGGTATTAAACCTACTGCATCTTTTATCTCAATAGATGGAGATTTACCTAGTACTAAGACTTTAGTCAGTGATATGTCCTCAGAACAAGAGACTCCTCCTGCAACTCCTAAAAAAGAGAAAGCTTCTTTTAAGCCATTTGCTATGCTTAAATCTTTTGGGAAAAAGAAAACAGCTAAATTAATTCTTCTAATTGGTGGACCTCTACTATTTCTTGTCATACTTGGATTTCTTCTTTACAATCAGTTTGCAACTTTAGTAAGAGTGAAAATATTTGTAGAATCTAAGCCTGTTAAAGCAGAGATTATTCTAGATGGGAAAGAACTAATAGATAAGGTTGATTTTGAGAATCTCTCTGTTCCAATTAAAACTGAGAAAGAAACAAAGAGCCTCTCTCATACAATAAACGCTACAGGGAAATCATACAAAGGAGAGAGGGCAAAAGGAACAGTAGAGCTTACATTCTACTACAAAGAAGATTCCTGCCCAATAGATAATCCTCCTAAAGTGGTATTAAATGTTGGTCATATTCTTAAATCAGATAATCTACAATTTAAAGTAACTGAACGAGCAGAGATACTCTGTAATGATCGAACCTATGTAAAAGTAGAAGCATCAGATGTTGGAGATAACTACAATATCCCTGCAAAAAGAAAATTCTCTGTAGAAAACTTCTCTACTGGATATTCTGAAGGAGAAGTTAGTGGAAGAAATGAAGAGGCCTTTACTGGTGGTAGTAAAGAGGAGTATACCGTCTTGTCACAACAAGATGTTGACAAGGCCGTTGAAGAATTAAGTATTACTGCAATAGAAGAGATAAAATCTAGTTTGATGAATAAAAGCTCGAATTGGGAAATAATTGAGGACTCAATAACAAGTGAGGTAGATAAAGATAGTATTAAAACAGATAAGAAAATAGGTACAGAAGCAAGTACAGTTAATCTCAATCTAACAGTAGAAGGTAGTGCTATCTATTACTCTACCTCTGGTCTTGCTGATGGTCTAACGGAGCTTCTTAGGAAAGAGGCAGAAGAGAGGAATCTTTTTGAAAGTGAAAGAGATTTAGATTTAGTCTTAGGTGATAATATTGAGAAGAAAGTATCAGTGGAGTCAAGTACTGCTGGAAAAATTAAGATAAAAGTAGAGGCTTCATCTAGTGTAAGACCTAAAGTTGATAAGAATGAATTGGAAGAAGAATTAAAAAAGATGAAATGGGATGAGGGTGTAGAGTATATAAATAGTTTGAATTATGCTAAAAAAGAGAGTGAAGTAGTATTTAATCCTAGAAAATATCCTTCTTTTCTTAAAAGATTTCCTAAAAGAAGAGGAGGTGTCATAGTTTCAGTACTTGAACTAGAGGTAGAAGAGTAGAAAGCTTCTATTTTATCCGTTTTCTTGATAGAATTACCTACATGTACCCGTAGCTCAACGGATAGAGCAACTGCCTTCTAAGCAGTAGGTTGTCGGTTCGATTCCGGCCGGGTATACCATTTTGGGAGAGATGCCTGAGTGGTTGAAAGGACACGCTTGGAGAGCGTGCGTCCCGCTATATGCGTTTCAGTAATAGCATTGGAAAATATATAGCGGGACCGTGGGTTCGAATCCCACTCTCTCCGCCATTTAAAAATTACTCCTCACTCTCCTCATCTTCTTCTGTATCTTTAATCTCTAACTCTTTTTCACCTAAAGGAATTATCTGTACTCTTCTCTCTCTACCCTCGCCGATACTCTCTGTTTTAATATCATCAAAAATTTGTAGTGCAATATGTACAACCCTTCTATCTGAAGGCATCATAGGAGGTAGCTCTATAGGTTCTCCTAGTATCCTAGCATCATCCGCTTTCTGTAAAGCCATCTCCTCTATCTTCTTGCTTCTGTCCTCTTTGTAGCCTCCTACATCAACTACTACCCTGTAATTTGTTCCCTCTGGAAGCTTCTTTCTAAGTATTAGACTGATAATATATTGGAGAGAATCCAGATGTCTACCTCGATTACCAATAAGGTAACCTAGATTATCTCCAGCAAAAGAGATCTTTATTACCTGCATATCATCCACTCCCTCTATTTCAATATCATACTCTGTATCTATACTAAGTAGTGATAGAAGTTTGTCTATTTCTTTTTTTATTATTTTCTCCATACTATTTCTTTTTAAATTTATCTTTTATCTTTTCTATCTCTTTCTTTGTTTTATCCAAATTTATTGAGAAATACTGTACTACAAGAAGGAGAGATTGAATAAGCCAATACCAACCTAAAGCTGCTGGCATACTAATAGTAAGAAATACTGTCATTAAAGGTAAGAGAAACATCGTAGATTTCTGCATAGCAGCTTGCATCTCCTCTGTTGATGGTTCATCACCCTTCTTCTTAGGTGTTTTCTTCGGTTCTGGAGTTAAACCTTGCATTTTCTGAGTAAAATGTGTTGTATAGTACTGAGCCACACCTACTAGTATTGAGAGACCTATGTAAGGAATACTCTGTATTGCAAATTTACCAAACTCGGAGGATACCTCTTTGTATGACTGAGTTAAATCCCAAAAAAGGAATCTAGTATTAATTGCTACACCGTTTGTTACATCTGTTAGATTTCTTACCCATAGATACAGCCCTTCTAAATTACTATCTGTTACTGCCCTAATCACTCCAATTAATACAGAGAGTATTATTAATTGAGGCAAAAAAGTCCCTACACATCCCAATGGGTTGTACCCTATCTTCCTGTAAAGTTTTACCTGCTCCTCTGCTAATTTCTCTTTGTTGTTTGCATACTTCTTCTGTAATTTCTCCAACTCAGGTTTTAAACTCGCCATCTTCTTAGATGATTCTTTCTGTTTTTTAAGAAGTGGTATTAAAAATATTCTTACTATAACTGCAATACCTAGTATGGCTAATCCTAAGTTGTTACCTAAATAGTGATACAGAAGTATCATTAAATTGAGTAAAGGTCTATAAAAAACAGTATTCCAAATATTTGCAAACATATGATTAATATATTGTAAGTAAAAAATCTAACGAATTATACATTAAACTTAACTATTTTTCAGGTATAGGGTCATAACTATCTGCTACACTCCACGGTGTACACTTTAAAATCCTTCTTAACATTAAATAATTACCTTTAAAAATTCCAAACCTCTCAACAACTCCATAACCGTATTCTGAACAGGTAGGTATATATTTACAACCTCTGTAATTAGGAAATATCATACCTAAGAAACCGTGGTCTAGTGAGATTGTCTTCTGATAAATATCTATACACTTTAACTCAACTCTTTTTAAAATCTCTAAAAGCATTTTTAAAATGTTTACTAAGTTCATCTCTAAGCACAAGAGAGCTATTACAGTATTCAAATGCAACATATATACATTTAAAACCTTTCTCTTTTTCTCTGTTTTTAAAAATATCTCTACAAATCTCTCGCAAAATCCTAGTCATTCTATGCCTCATTACAGCATTACCTATCTTTTTACTTACTACAAAACCTATCCTGCTCTCTTGCTCAGTATTGTTTCTTGTTACTATTAACATTCCATACTTACCACGATATTTTTTACCTTGCTTGTAAACAATCTTAAAATCTCTAGATTGAAGTCTATTCTCTTTAGGAAGCATATTAAAGTATATACTATCTAATCCTAGAAGTTGATTTCTTTCTCTTTAGAGCATAATCCTCACTTACAGTAAGTTTCTCTCTCTGTTTTCTTCTCCTATTTAACAGAATCTTTCTTCCTCCTGGTGTCTTTCTTCTTGCTCTAAAACCAAATTTTCTAATTCTTTTAAGTTTTTTCGGCTGATATGTTCTTTTCATCTTCTCTTGGCTAATCTGAATATCACGCCATTATATATTAACAGATAGCTATTAGCAAACAGAACAATGATAGGGAATTTTCTTTCTCCTTATGTATATTCTAGATAGAGATATTTGTATGATACTATTTACTCTTGTTCTACAAGCATTTCTTACTATCTAGATATTACCTATCCACATTCTAAAAGAAATACATATAATAGAGAGATCAGTCCCAATCGACCATTGAACTGCCCTCCATTAATAATATGTAAGAAGAAGTACTTAATAGTATGGATAAAATTGACATCGAAAAATATTCAAAAAGTATACCTGAAGTTATGATTGAAGAAGATATATCAAACAGTACAAATGTTAATGATGTTTGGAAGATTGTTACCGAAAATTTAAGAATTGTACTTGATAGTGTAGAGTACAAATCATGGTTTTCAGATACACAACTTCTTACTATTCAGAATGGCATTGCAACAGTGTCATGTTCTAATGAATTTCAGAGAAATACCATACTAAGTGATTACGGTAAATTCCTACAAAACTGTTTCTTAAAAGCAACAGGGGAGAACTTAAAGGTAGAGCTTGTTGTAAAAGAGAATGGGAATGAGAAGAAAGAAGATAGATACAAATATATTGAAGAATCGGATAGTCCAATGGGAGATCTCTTTGCAAAAATGGAGGACGACAAGAAGAGATATGTTACTGCTGCTAAAAAAGCAAGCTTAAACCCTAGGTATACATTTGATAACTTTGTAGTGGGCTCTAACAACAGGTTAGCTGAAGCAGTAGCACAATCTGTAGTATCAGATATTGATAATGAGCTTATAGCTAAATCATACAATCCTGTATTTTACTACGGTAGTACAGGGGTAGGTAAAACACATTTAATGCAGGCAATAGGTAATGAGATATTAAAAAAGGATCCTGATAAAAAAGTAATATATGTTTCTATTGAACAGTTTCTTAATGAGTTAATAGAGTCTATTAGAACTAAAAAGAATGAAGATTTTAGATTAAAATACAGAGATGTAAATCTCTTAATAATTGATGATATACAGTTTGTAGAAGCATATCCTAAAACACAGGAGGAACTATTCCATACTTTTAATACATTGTATCAAGCAAACAAGCAAATTATACTAGCCTCTGATAGACCACCTAAGGAGATAAATAATATTACGGATAGATTAAGGACTAGATTTGAAGGTGGTATGGTTTCTGATATACAGCCTCCTGAGTATGAAACTAGATTAGCTATTTTAAAACAGGGTACTGTTGAGAAAGGAGTTACAATACCTGAAATATATCTTGAGTTAATCGCTAAAAATATTGAGAGTAGTGTAAGAGAGCTTGAAGGAGCTCTTAACAAAGTATTAACTCTTATGAAATTAGGAGAACTACCTTCGTATCAAGAGGTTGCAAAAATACTTCAAGTTGATCTAGAGAGTAAGAGAAAGAGAGCAACACCAGAGAAGGTACTTCAAGTTGTCGCTGAGGAGTTTGATGTTTCTGTAAGATATATTAGAAGCTCTAGGAAAACAGCTAATATAGCGTTGACAAGACAGGTTGCTATGTATATTTTAAGAACAGAACTTCAGTTACCACTACTTACTGTTGCTAGTGCTGTAGGAAGAAAAGATCATACAACTGTACTTCATGGTTGTAAATCTGTTGAAGAGAAGATGAAGAAAGATTCCTCTCTAACAGATAAGATAGAGAAGTGTAAAAGAGATATTTTCTACTAGTAGAATTGTGGATAGTAATGTGAGTTGATGTTGATAAGGTATGGATAACTCTGCTAACCTTTCTCCTTTACTTAACACATTAAATTTTAATATTATCACCGTATTAACTTTTCTATAGAGTAACCTCTTACACACTCACTCACATTGTAAGCAGAGTAGTACACATATTCTAAAGAGAGAAGTAAAATATCTAACAAAAGGATAAATACAGATATTATGTCATTAATTTATCAACATACTGTCAACAGAGGGTATTTCTAAAAAGGTACTCTTTAGTCCTATCTTTTCAAAGAGTTAAATTTCTTTATACACATATCCACATACCCTACTACTATTACAACTTAATGTATAAAGAATATTTACAGTAGCAAAGATACCCATTTTTGAGTAAAATATACAACACAACTGCCTAGTAATTAATATAATTAGGATAATACAATGCAATTTACATGTAATCAGGATACATTCTCTAAATATCTTAATATTGTAACAAAGGCAGTGAGTAACAAACCAGGATTACCTATACTAAATAATGTACATCTAGAAACAGGTAAAGGGAGAATTAATCTAACTACAACAGATCTAGAGATTGGAATTAAGACTTGGATAGGAGCAGATGTAAAGACTGAAGGTAATGTTACAGTACCTGCTAAACAACTCTCTGAGTTTGTAAACTCTTTACCATCTGAAACAGTAGATGCAAAGTATGATGATCAGACATTTATCATATCTAGTACAAATAGTTCTGCTAATCTTAATGTTATGTCATCAGATGATTTTCCTGAAGTAGCAACAGTATCTAGAAAGAAACCTCTTTTGAAAATATCTAAAGAAGAGATTACTAAAGCTATTAATAGAGTAGCATTTGCTTGTGCTACAGATGATATTAAACCAGTATTAACAGGTGTATTAATAGAGATTGAAGGAGAGAGTATATCTTTTGTAGGAACAGATGGACTTAGACTATCAAGACAGATTATTAAGTTAGATGAGAGCTCTGAAAAGGATATTAATGTTTTAGTTCCAGTTAAAGCCCTGCTAGAGTTAGGACATATTCTATCTGAGGTAGGAGAGGATGACCATATTGAGATGTATCTATTAGAAGACAAGAATCAGATTCTCTTTAGATACAGTGATGTTGATTTAGTATCAAGATTAATAGATGGAGAGTTTCCTGAGTACAGGCAGATAATTCCTACTGGTTACAAAACCTTATGTAAAATCTCAAAGGATGAATTTTTGAATTCTCTAAAAATCACCAATATTATTGCAAGGGGTGTACTAGGTAACAAATTGATACTAGATATTAATCCTAAAGATAACAAGATTACTCTATCTGCTACACAAACAGATCTAGGTAGCAATGAGAGTACTTTTACAGGTGATATTGAAGGTGATCCATTAAAGATAGCATTTAGCTCAAGGTTGCTTACAGATATTTTAAGTCATATAGATGAGGATGATATTGTATTTGAGTGTTCAGAAACGATTAAACCAGGTGTATTTAAAGTAGTAAATGATCCTGACTTTGTACATCTTGTTATGCCTATGATGATTTAGGTTCTTTGATTCTATAACCTTGTCCGTGAACAGTTTCAATTAGTCCTTTTTTAGGTAATTTGTCTCTTAATCTCTTTATATGGACATCTACTGTATTAGAACCTGTATAGCTTCTGTAATCCCATACATGATCTAAAAGCTCACATCTACTTACAGTTCTATTCTTGTTTCTTACTAAATATTCAAAAAGTTCATACTCTCTCTTTCTAAGCTCTATTTCACTATTCTTTGAAGACACACTCTTATCATTTGTATCAAGTAGTATCTCACCTATATACATTTTGTTATCAATGTAACTTTTAGGTCTTCTTAGAAGAGATTGTATCCTTGCAATTAGCTCTTGCATAGGGAAAGGGTATGATAATACATCATCACCACCATTATTCAGGAAATTAACTTTGTCTTTCCATATCCCTACACTACATATGCCTAGGATCTTTGTATCACATTTTTTCTTAGCTTTAATCTTCTTTAAAATATCTATACTAGTATATTTCCCAGTAATATTTATATCCAGTATCAATATTTCAAATATACCTCGTTCAACTAATTTTTCACTAGTAAAGTCTGAACTATCCTCAGTTATATTATAACCGTATGCCATTAGAGTATTTTTTAAGATATGGGAAATAGTCTTAGATTTCTCTATAATTAATATATTCATCTATTACAGGAATAATAAATTAATTTTAAAGAATAGGCATTAATCTAGTGGAGTCAAAATCCTATAAAATTATAAATCTTAAATTCTTCTTCTCTCTTCTGTTACTACTAACAATATCTGTTACCATTTTGTTGTACTTACTATCAACCCGAAACTTCCTACCTATCATCAATAACAGTAGATATAACTGGCTTAATATCTCTGTATTTAGTTCATTGGTTTTTATTTCTCTTTCATCTTTCCTGTCACTAATCTTCTATCTAGTAATGTGTATTATTTTTAAAAAAGAAGATAGTAGAGAATTAAAAATAGTCTCAATTAGGTGGGGTATAGTAGTAACAGTTGGATTACTCATCGTTGTTCTACTTAACTTCTTCCATATATTAGATATCTATTGGGGTTTTGCGCTTCTCCTTGTTGCTATCATAACGTCTTTCATTATATGATTATCATATGGCTACTGCTAAGAAAAAAATTGGTAGAGAATTTTCAGATATTCTAGAGATCATATCAGGAGAAACAAAACTCAGAGAGAGAGAAGAACAGATTCAGAAACTTAAGAGAGAGGCTATTAAAGAGCAGAAGGCTAAAAGAAGAAAAAAGATAGTTCAAAAAGAGGTTCAATTAGAAGAGAGTGATATACCTACTGAGAAGGTAGTACAAAACATTAAACTGTTTGAATGGGAAGCTCCAGAGAGATACGGAATTAGTTTTGATTCAAAGATGTTTTGGATTATTCTTGCAATTACTCTTCTTTTTGTATTGTATTTAGCGATACTTGAACAGTACTATCTGATGGCTGCAATAATATCATTACTATTCTTTATCTACGTAGCAGGTACAAACAAGCCCTCTATAGTTAAGCATAAAATTACAAAGAGAGGGGTAGATACAGCAGGGAGAGTGTATGAGTGGTTTATGTTAGAGAGTTTCTGGTTTTCAATAAAGAATGGTCAATATATTCTAATACTAGAAACAAAATTAAGATACCCAAGAGCATTATTACTACTACTGGATGAAGCAGATAAAGATGCCATCTTTATACTATTGCAAGAGAGAGTACTCTATAGGGATATTAGAAAGCAGAGTAAAATAGAGTTACTAAGTTATGGACAATATATTCCATTTGAAGAGATATAGTCTCTTGTTTTCAAACTTCAAAATACTACTTATTAAAAGGAATACCTTCTAGATAGATAGTTTTTTAGAGCTATTCTTTATATAATACATATGGAGAGGTGCTAGAGTGGTTGAATAGGGTACACTCGAAATGTACTGTTAGACTTCTTTCTAACCGTGGGTTCGAATCCCACCCTCTCCGTTTCCATTTAAAAGAAGATTTTCCACAAAACACAAGGATGTGTGGATAACCATAGAAAGGTTATTACAAAAGACTTTCTTACCTTTGAATTACTATATTAAACCACTTACAATACTATCAGGTAAAAATTATGACACTAAATGAAATATCTTCTAATGAGATGTATAATAAAGGGATAACTTTATCTTTTTACTATGTTTCTTCCAAAGATTAAAAAATATCAGAAAAAATATAGCTATTCTTATGCTTTTGGTTCCTATCCTGTATTAGAGATTCTTAAAAAGCACTCTGATAAGATTCTTCTAATACTCTTTAAACAAGAAGGTTTAGAGAGTTCAGCTACTAAAGAGATTTTAGAACTTGCTCAACAGAAAAAGATTAAAACAGAGATAAACAGTAAACTAATAGATAAAATAGCAGTAAAAGAGAATACCTATGTTGTAGCAGTTTTTAAAAAATATGACACAGTATTAGATAGTGATGAGAATCATTTGGTATTAGTAAATCCTACAAACAAAGGTAATTTAGGAACTGTAATAAGGACAATGTTAGGATTCAATTTTAAAAATTTGGGTATTATCAATCCATCTGTAGATATCTTTGATCCTATGGTTGTAAGAGCAACAATGGGAGGCCTATTTAGTATTAACTTTATGCACTATGGAACAATAGATGATTACATTAAACAGTTTCCTAATCATAATCTCTACCCTTTTATGTTAAAAGGAGAGAGTAATATTTTAGATACTGTGTTTAAAAAACCTTTTACAATAATACAAGGCAATGAATCAAGAGGTTTAGATGATAGATATTTAGAATTAGGAGAGAGTGTATACATTCCTCACTCTAAAGATATAGATTCTCTTAACTTATCTATAGCATCAGGTATAAGTTTATGGGAAGCAAGTAAAGATTCCTTAGAGTTTAGAAGGTAGTTACAGCTCTCATTAGACTAAAGAGGAGTAAATATACCCATTAACATATACAAGGCTATTTAGGGAGAGTTTAGAGCCTCTTGACAGAGTCTTAGTTAAAGACTCAAGGGCTATTTAGAAAAAGAGTAGTAGGAATACAGCACCTATTATTAAAGAATGTCCTAAATAATGGTATAATGAGGTAGTTCTTTAGCAATATGGGGACGTAAGGCTTTCGACAGGAGTTATTAGGTATAGTTTGTCACAAATCGTTTTTAAGTACGTAAAACTTAAACACAGATAAGTGTAGAAAACAAACTAAACGCTTTTGCAGATAAGCTAAGAGCTGTATTCGCTACACCTCTTTATGCTTATCATTATGCATAAGTTTGGTCAATTAGTTTTGACCAGTGTCTACATTCCTTATCCCTAGTTAGGGGGTATAGACAGTCGTTACTAGGGTATACTATGTTTCTTTCCTCAGTAAAGGATCCATAGTGAATATTAATACTGAGTAGATTAATCTTTTTGTTAGATTTTTTAGATTAGTCTTACTATATAAATCTAAATATGTTTGTACATGGCACTATACTTAGCTTTTGGACGTGGGTTCAAATCCCACCGTCTCCACCAGTAGAAATAGTAATTAGACCGTATCTTTTTAAAAAAGAATTAAAGCAATTATTCCCAGTATCATAAAAGGTAGAAAAGGTATTTTTAAACCCTTAAACCTCTTCTTCTTTCTACTAAGTATTAATCCATATGCTAATGCACTAAATACAGAGATATATCCCCAAACTATTATACTGTTTAACCCTGTTATTAACCCCGTTATTATTGCTATTCTTACATCACCTTGTCCTAATCCTTTCTCTTTTGTAATTAGTACAATTAATTGAAACAAACTACCTAGAAATATCCCTCCTAATATATTTTTGTAAGGATTGTACTCCCAATTATTAATTAACAATATACTCTCTCTATCTTTTAGTAGAAGAAAAAGAAGTAAATTAATGATAATTAAGAAAAGCATTAGTAACATAGAAGTACTGTTATGTACCTCCATCTTTTTAAAATCATAGTAAGCAAGAAATATTAATATACAGAAGAGAGCTGTAAGAAGAGAGTAGATTAAGAGAAGGTATGTATTAAAGGTATTAAAGTAGAAGGTTTTAAATGTTAGTAAAAGAAGAGAGAGAGTAAGGAATACAATAAAAACTCTCTCTTGGGTACCACACTTTTTTTTAAATGTTTCTAAGTTCAAAAGGGTCTGTATTAATATTTAATTCTTTTCTATGATGGATAGTGATACCGTTATTATCTGTTGCTAACATATCTATTATCTTTACTCCATCCTCTCCTTCTTTATCTGTAACAGTAGTATTACACTCCCATTCATCTTCTTCTAATTTAATTACTCCTGTAAAGGTTCTAGCACGTTTTATTCTGTATATAATTTCTTCTAAACAGCTCTGTGAATTAGTTTCTAGAGATTGATAATCATAGTTCATCTTACCTACAACTAAGAAGCTAATATTGTTGTAGAGGGAATCTATCCCTGTTAGTAAGAGTAGGGGTATGAGTATTATTACCGTTGTTAATGCTATATATCCTCTCATTTAAGACTTATTAACAGATTAAGATCTTGTGTAAAAGAAGGTTCTTTTTTAGAATGCATAGTAATATTTACTCTCACTCCTATTAAAATACTCTCTCCTTTGTATACCGGTTCAATATTAAATTTAGATACAGAGTATTTTGAAGAGTGTATTGGGGTACCGTCAAAGAGTAGGTTGTTGTTGGATAGGGTGTAAGTTTTATCTCCTTCTTGGAAAGTTAGCTGTATCTCTCCATCATCTGTATCAAAAGTAGTATTCTCTTGATCAAGGGATTGTGCTTTTTCAAATGAGTCATTTATATGTCTAGCAACAAATTGTAAAGAGTTATCTAACTCTCCTCTTATATTTGTTCTAGACATTGCTTCTTGTGTAGAGAGCATAAAGTTAAGAAGAACAAGCATCATTACTGAGAAGAGGCCTATGTATAGTAGTGTTTCTACTAATGTAACTCCTTTTAACCTATTTGTCATAATTAATTATTATCTCTTCAAGTAAAGCAGACTCTTCTATATCATTTGAGATAAAGAATACTTTGTATTGGAAATATCTTCCTTTAAGACCAGAGGGTAAATCATATATTCCTGATGTGCTGAAATGAGTAGAAGATGTTCCATCTGGACCTACCCAGGTAGCACCAGACATGTTTGAATTGTTACTTGCTCTTACCTGTATCTCAATAGAGGTCTCTGGTGGTATCTCTGTCTTTATCTCTAAGATGTAGTACTCTGCAGTATTAGAGGTAGAATCAAATGGTTGGGATAGGTATGTTCCTTCATCATAGTATGCATATCCATCTTCTCCTCCCCCTCCAGGGCCTCCTCTAATTATTTTAAATTCTTTGTCATGATCTCCTGTAACAATATATGAGAAAGCATTTGTATAGCTATCTCTAATTGTATCAATGTCGTATACTCCACTATTAATCTCCATACCTCCACACTTAGTAGGTGTTTTCTCATTAGTAATATTCCATATTTGATACTCTTGTCCTCCAATTCCTACTATGATTGCAAATTTTCTGTTTCCTTCCTGTACAATAGAGATTCCTTTTATTGTTGTATTAGGTGTGTCTATGGAGGCTATAATAGGTCTTTTACCTGATTTTTGAGAGGTATCCATAATAAAGAACTCTTTCTCAGAGCTTGAGTGACTTGTACCGAAATATGCTCTTGTACCATCTTCAGAGAGTTCCATATCGTATACCTGCTGATTGTTTACAGATGTTTGTGATGTAATCTTCATTTTAGCAGGGTTTCTAACATCTACTATGGCAAGTTCATACCAATCCCAATCTAGAACAGCGTAGAGATATCCATCTAATACCTTTATCTTGCTTACCACTCCAACTAGTTGAAACAGTAGTGATACAGCATTAACAGACCCTATCTCTGGTCTAGAACCTGTGTACTGATTAAGATTAAATGAGCGAATATATTTACCTTGTCCTACATAACCCACATTGCCATCAACAAATACAGTTAAAGCATCATCATTACCTGGTGCATTGAAATATCCTATCTCTGTATATGGATGGGAAGAGATATCAAGTATTACTACCTCTTTGCTGTTATCTGTTGTAGCTAGAAATGCATAATGATCAACAATAAAGATATCATTAACATTGTATCCAGAGAATACTCCTTCTACAGATACAACAGGTGGGTCTACCCCCTCTATATTTAATTTAGTAAAAGGCTCTCCCTGAGGCTCCCCTCTTGTTCCTAAATATGCATGCCCTAGTTGTGCAAAGACAGACCTTGGTGTTGCTGCACCAGGTATATCATATTCACTAAGGTCTTTGTTTAAAGATAACTCTGGTCTGCACCAATCACTGTAGAATCTCCTCTGTAAACGTACCTCACCTCCTGATAGGTCTATTGCAATAGTTTGATCGTGTGAACCAGGTAAGAAATCTTCTTTAGTAGTATATGCTACAGAGAGAGTATTCCAATCATTAAGATAGAGTTTCTGATTACTTGTTCTTAATCTTCCTAATCTGTCATACCAAGACATAGTAATATTAATTAACCTAGTGTGAGGATCTATACTACCTCCACTCTCTACTATGTTTCTTTCACTATCCCTCATTACATCCTCTACAGTAAAAGAGTAGGTAATATCATTCTTTGTATTTTCTCCATCTTCAATAGAGTATTTGTTTGTATCTGAATCGTATTCAAAGTGTTTCTCTCCCTCTCCTGTATATCTAGCTACGTTGTACCAAGACTCTGATTTAAGGATAAGGAGAGCGTTGTATATCTCTTCTATCATCTCTGATGTTTTGTTTCTTGTTGATATGTTCTCTAGTAGTTTTGTGGAATCAATAACGATAAAAGTAACCATTAGAGAGATAATAGCAAATAGTGCTATAGCTAGTAGTATCTCAGATAAACTGAAACCTTTTATTTTCCCCTTATTTTTTCTCATATCCTACCAACCCCTCTTTATTTATATATATCTGAAATGTATTAATTCCATCTGTTACATTAAGTGTACCATATGAAGATGGTTTAAAGTTACCTTCTGTAAAGAATATTTCATTATTATTTGTAAGATTAACACCCGTTATATTTATATTCTTAGGTAAGTCTTTTATATCAATATCTGTAGATGTAGCATATGTATCACCAAAAAAGAGTGAGTATCTATTAGAATCTATATGAATTCCTCCAGAGACATTTTTAAAAAAACATAAATTTTGTTGATACTGTATATCAGTACTGAGT
>JAAZIL010000058.1 GCA_012800885.1 Candidatus Dojkabacteria bacterium | reverse complement strand
TACGTAGCCTACCCTATTCTTACCTTTACACTTATCTCTAATGCTCTTTAACTCTGTAAAACTCCTTCCTAAATGAGTGCCTGTTCCTGCAGTACTCTCTATCAACAACCACTGACTACCTCCTACTTCATCCAGAACCCAATCTATTCCTTCTGCAACCCTCTCTATACTCTCATCATAGCCCAACTCCTTCTGAGAACCTGGATGGAAACATATACCTAAAACTTCTGTATCTAGACTGTTCTTTTTAATTAACTCTTCTACCCTGTTAGCAAAGTCTAGATATATTACTAAGCCCATTTTCCCTAAATGAAAAAGTTGTTTGTCTGCTCTTGCCAAGTTAGTTAGATATATACCGTGTATTAAGATCTTCTTTACTACAGAATTTTTCAATTCTTCTACAAACCTCTCTATATTCTCATCTGGTATTTTTTTAGTCGCCCATCTCATAGGAGTAGTAGGCATTATCTGAATAGAATTAATACCGTATTTATTCCCTTCTTTCACTGAATTTTCTATCCCTCCTGATGAAGAGACATGAGCCCCTATATACATACTGTATTCTATATTTGAAATGCCTAAAAAACAAATATTAAGAATCTTACTCTTCTTCTGGTAAAAATCTTGATTTAAACTTCTTTACATCGGAACCAAGATATTCTTCTATCCTTAAAACATTAATTCAAATTGGATATTTACCATACTATTGGTATAATTATGCCTGTATAAAGGAGAGGTGCCTGAGTGGTCGAAAGGAACTCACTGCTAACGAGTCGTAGATCCAAAAGTCTACCGAGGGTTCGAATCCCTCCCTCTCCGCCATATTTTATCCCTTTTTTACAAATTCTTTTTCCAATTCAGGAATAACTCTTTGACAATCACCCTTTAATACAAAATCTTCGTTTCCAAGATAAGAAGGTTGGTTTAAATTAATCGCAATGATTTTTCCATTTGGATTATTTTCTTTATACCAACCAAGGAAACCTCTATCATCATAGCTTAAGCCAACCGTAACCACCGCATCAATATCTCTTAACCATTCCGGCTGGATATTTTCTTTTAGCCACGGACCGGTCAAATGTACTGGTTTTACACCCACTTTTTCCTGTAAATAATCAACATTTTCAGTAAAGATTTGCGACCTTAACTTTTTGGCAAGCTCACCGAGCGAATGATGAGCGGGTGTTGCTGGTTTTTCAAAAGCAGCTTTTGTAAATCCTTCCCATGAATCAGTTACTTCCTGAGGATTAGCAACCGCCTTTTTAAGGAAGCCATCTACTCTCTCAGACATCCTAATTCCTAGTGTCTCATGTAATTGATCCATACTATGAACTCCACTCGCTATTGAAATACCTGCACCAGTGTAAAACAAAACTTTCTTGTTTTTCAAAATTTCAACTAACTGTACTTTTCCTATCTCTTCTGGCTTACACAACATTTGTTCTCTAATTTCAACTTGAATTTTTTCTGCAACCTCTTCTGAAAAACAACCTGAAAGAGTGCGAACCGCTTCGGGATTCTGTTTACGAGAAGCCTCAAAAGTTTGCTCAACTAATTGAGAAATCTCTTCGGATTTTAATTCTGAATGTTTTGCCAAAATCTCACTCATAACTTGTTTGTTCTTATCATAAGCAACAAAATTATCAATCACACCTCTTTCAAAATCTCTAGGTTGGGCAACACAATATTTTTTACTTTGACTTGAGCCAGGTCTTCCATTCTCCTTTTTTGGCTCTGGTACTTCACCATATTTTAAAGTATAAACCGTTTTTTCAACTTCTCCTTGCTTTCTTGTTTCTTTTACAAACTTCTGTTTTTCTTCTTTACTCAATTCATCTGGCAACGAATCAAAGTACTCAACCGTAAAAAATGTCTTACCATTTTTATGTCCAAGATAATATCGTCTTGTGTTAGAGGAAAAGGAAAAGCTCATTTCTTCCTCCTGCTTTCTCTCTGTCCCAGGTAAAACTAATTCTGGACCTTCGAGTAAAAAGTTTCTAGACTCTTCCTTGGTCTCAGAGAGCTTCGGTTGATTAAATTGTTTTTCAAGACTCTCCATAATGATTCCTTGTTTTAAGAGTTCCTCTGTTAGAACAGCAAGAGTTTTAGTTAGTTTCTTAGTGGTTTTTGTCCGTTTAAAATTTTACTAAGCTTTATTGATATCTCTACTATACAAGTTATTAATATGATAATCCTTGTTGTATTATCAGGCAACACTATATTATACTAAATACAGAGAGTAAACCTGTTGTGTGTACATGGAGGACGAAGGTAAAAGATGTTCGAACTCTATCCGAGAAACACCGTTTAGTAACTCTCTTACTATTCTTGAAATGGTAAAAATAAAGAGAATCTATGAAAAAACAGAGAAAGAAGATGGGTATAGGGTACTAATAGATCACCTATGGCCAAGAGGAGTATCTAAGGAGAAAGCAAATATTAATCTCTGGCTCAAAGAGATATCTCCAAGTAATGAATTAAGAAAATGGTTTAATCATGAACCAGATAAATGGCTAGAATTTAAAAAGAGATACAGAGAAGAGCTACACTCTAAAAAAGAAGAGATTAACCAACTAGAAGAGATAATTAAAAGAGAGAAAACAGTAACTCTCCTCTACTCTGCATCAAACAAAGAATACAACAATGCTACTGCACTTGTTGAAATACTAAA
This sequence comes from Candidatus Dojkabacteria bacterium, assembly GCA_012800885.1. Taxonomy (GTDB): domain Bacteria; phylum Patescibacteriota; class Dojkabacteria; order SC72; family SC72; genus UBA5209. Next base: position 695 of record JAAZIL010000058.1, on the reverse strand, counting down.
ACTCTAAATACTTCTTTAAATATATATTCTAAAGTATAATATAGAGATAGTTTCCATTATCACTCCTATGGGAAAGAAGATGAAAGACACACATACTCTCTTTGCTTTACTACTTGTACTCTCCTTACCTCTAGCTCTTGGAATTCCTTACTACATTTCTCAATCAATATCTTCTACAAACAATACACACTCTCTTGCCACAACCAGTACTAACAAAACTATCTCTTCTCCCTCATACTCAATAACAGAATTGGTTATTGATACAGATTTAAATAAATTCCCCCCTGATTACGACTCTCTTCTGGAAACACTAAATATATCTCTTAGCCAGCATCAAAAGATGACCCTACTGCTCTATGGAGAAACAGTAGTTAAAAGTGAGTACTCAAAAGTCTCTGATGCTTACAGAGAACTAATTGAGAAAGAGATGCCTGTATTAATACCACAAGAGTATCTAAATATATATGTAAATGGGGAAGTAAAAAGATATGTTAATAATCAGAACAGAGGAGACAATATCCTACAGGAAGAGATAGTAGAAGAAAGAAACTCTTTTCCTAACCAATACAGTGAATATATATATACCCAATTACACTCAGTACTGCCCTTGCTAGAAGAGAATACTAATTACTCAGTAGATGGAGATCTTGATGTAAGAGATTTTGTACTAGAGCTTAATTCAGAGAGTATTAACC
>JAAZIL010000057.1 GCA_012800885.1 Candidatus Dojkabacteria bacterium | reverse complement strand
GATTAGGACTGGTCGAGCAACTCCTGAATTAATTCAAGATGTGATAGTAAAGGCGTATGAGACAGAGGCGCCTCTTAAGAATTATGCTACAATTAATGTTTCTGATGCTAAATCGTTGTTAATAATACCTTGGGATAAAACAATAATAGATAATATTGTAAAAGGTATTACATCATCTAATCTAGGGTTTAGTAGCGTGGTAGAGGGTGAACATATTAGGGTCTCTATGCCTGATTTGACAGAAGAGAGAAGAAAGGACTATGTGAGGGTTATGAAAGAGAGAGTAGAGGATGCTAGGGTTGCTGTAAGGCAGATTAGACAGAAGTACAGACAGGAGATAGATGAGGCTTTAAAGGGGAGTTTCTCAGAGGATGAAGCAGATAGGCTTAGGGAAGAGATAGACAAGATAGTAAAGGATAAAAACAGCGAGATAGAGGAGATAAAAGAGAAGAAAGAAACAGACTTGATGACGATATAATAGATTTAATAACCTGAATACTATGTCAATAATAATAAATATAATTCTCTTAATTCTTGTTATCAGTATTCTTACTTTTGTGCATGAATTGGGTCATTTTCTTGCTGCAAAATTAGTAGGGGCAAAAGTAGAAGACTTCTCTTTAGGATTTGGACCGAAGATATTTACAAAGAGATACAAAGAGACTACATATAATCTTAGGATATTACCTTTTGGTGGTTTTGTGAAAATACTAGGAGATGGAGATCCTACTACTGAGAAAGAAGATGAAAGAGATAAAGGGAATTTAAAGAATAAGACTAAATTACAACAGATGTTTGTAATGTTGGCTGGAGTAACGATGAATATACTATTAGCTATTCTTTTTTACATCATCTTTCTCTCTTCACATAATTGGAGGATACCGATAAATTATGAACACATAGATTTCCATCCTGTTGGAGCAACGGTAGTATCAGAGAGAGTGTCTGATTTACCCTATGTATTAAAAGAGGATGATAGCAACGCCTCTAATGCAGGTATGTTTCAGGAAGGATATATTGTCTCTGTTAATAATGAAGAAATAGAAAGCTTAGAGCATCTAAAATCTATTCTTACAGATAATAAATCTCAGCAAGTAGTAATATATGCGTGTAACGATGATGATGGATGTAAAGATTTCTCTGTTTTAGTAAATAATGAGGGTATTATAGGTATTTATACAGGTATTAATTTTCAGGCATATATAGATTATTCGAATAACAAATTAATATCAGGGGCTGCTCACAGTATTAATATTTTGAAACTCTCTGGTAGAGTTCTCTCTTCTATGTTTAGCGAAGCTAAAAAGACAGGTGATTACTCAGAGCTTTCTAATACTGTAAGTGGACCGATAGGGATATATTTTGTTATTAACTATTTTAGGACTTTAGGCTTTGTAATGTTTCTAGGAATTATTGCTGATCTCTCTCTCTCTTTAGCTATTTTTAATCTGTTGCCTGTACCAGCACTAGATGGAGGTAGGTTTATGATTCTTTTAATTGAGTCTATCATCAGAAAAGATATTAATCCTAAACTAGAAAAAATTATTATTAATCTTAGTTTTGTACTTCTAATTGTATTAATTGTTGTAGTAATGATAAAAGATATTGTTAATATTAAAGTATTACAAAATATCTTTAAATAGGGTATGTTAAATTAGTATAATTTAGTGACTGCCGATATGAAATTAAAGTTAACGAAGAATAATACTATTATATTTATTGTTAGTATTGTAGGATTGTCCTTTATCCTAGGGTTTTTGGTATGGAGAGTTAATCAGAAAGAAACTGTAGCCCCTATAGAGGGAGAGGCAGGTGGTGGGGCAGGTGCTTGTTGCGACCCTAACGTTGGATGTACTGCAGGGTGGAAGTGTGTATCTAAAAGTTGTGATGAAACTGAGTCAGCAATTCCTTGTACAGCAGGTGCTTCAGATTGTGATACCTGTGGTACGGGATTTAGGTGCAGAGTACTGACATCTCCTAGTACGTCTGTTTGCGTAAACGCTAGTACTCATACATGTAAAGTGACAACGACTCATACATGTATGAGAGAGAGTCCGGATGATCCACCTTCGGAAGGGGATTGTAAAAATGTTCAATGTGAATGGCCTATTGTACTAATGAGTGGACGGAATGATCCAAGTCAAGAGTTATGTAGGTGTGAGCCTTGTACGGGGAAAAAGGCAGGCAATCCGTGGTCATGTACCGGTAACCCTCCGACTTGTAATCCGAGTGGCTGTCCTTCTGGATATGAGTCATGTGGTACCTCTGTAAGTCATGAGAGTGGAAATGATTGTAAGAAGAACAGATCAGTTTACTGTGTAACATACCATCCTGATTGTAATAACCCCTCCTATATCTACCGATACTGTAAACCGATAAAGGAGGACGAAAAGAATATCTGTACAGGCGGAGCTTGGGAAGTTAAACCTGCAGATACTATTGATTACGGTAAAGCTATCCCTTTTAAAGTTAAGAATACTGATGTTGATGGAGTAGAGGCAGATTCTAGGAGTGCAAAATTATGTACAGGGAGTGTTAGTAAATGTACTAGTGGAAGTACTAAGTCTACTACTCTCAGTAGTAATATTATTTCAGGTACTCTAACAGGACTAGCCCCAGGGACATACACTTTAACAGTAAGTTGGAAGGATGGTAAAGGGAACTCTGGTAGTGCTTGTGAGAAAACTACAACATTTACAGTTTCAGAATCTCCTGTAAATCCTGATTGGTCAGTCTCAAAAAGTGTTATAGGAGAGTGTATAGATGAAGATACTCCTAATCCAAGTGCTATATTAAGGTATACTATTAAAGTAAAAAACACCGGTAGTGGTGCAGGAAATATTACAAGAATAGAGGATAGTATAGAATACAATGGGGATGTATTTCCTTCAGGGTTACAATCAAGTAATATACAGCCATCTGGGTCATATTCAAGTAGTAAAACAACTTGGGGAAGTGCTTCTTTTAATCCTAATGAAGAGAAAATATATAGTTATGATGTTATTGTTTCTAAAGAATATTTCGGTTTGTATGATAATACTGTAACAGTAATTGTAGCTGAAGGAGATAATCTTCAAGCAAGTGCTACTATTGAGATAAATTGTTTAGAAAAATCTCCTGAGGAACCTATACCTGAGGATACTCCTCCAGAAACAGGTATATTTGATACAACACTTGGTAGATTATTTGGAGGTATATTCCTTGTTGTAATAGGAGTTATAATATATTCTCTTCCAAGTGGTATCTTTGTAATTAAGCCTAAACCTATCAATTACAAGTATAGAGATAAGTTTGAGAAAAAGATGAAAGAAAAATAATGTAGTAGTATGGAGACGACCATTCTACTTGTTGAATATATTAAAGGTATATATATCTGAGTAGAAAATGATGGTCAGAGATAGATAGGTATGATATAATCCCAGAGTTATTACATTAAGGAGGTAAATATGGCAGTAATAGTACACGCCAACGAAAATATAGATAGTGCTCTCAAAAGGCTTCATAGGGAAGTAATGAGAGAGAGGATACTAGAAACGTCTAGAGAGAGGGCGTATCGTATTAAAAAATCTGATTTAGAAATACAGAAACGTAGAGAATACGCTAAGATGAAGAGAAGAAGAAGGACTGCAGCAAGAAGGGCTAAGTAAATTGTTTTCTTTAAATATCTATGTCACTTATTCAAGATATCCGTAAAGATATATTTGAGTCTTCAAAAGCAGGGTCTGTTGAGAGGGTCAATATCTTGAAGATAGTATTAGCAGATATTAAAAATGAGGGGATTTCACAATCAAAATCTTTAACTGATGGGGAAATATTACAAGTATTAGGAAAGCAGAGAAAGAAAGTAAGAGACTCTATTTCTCAATTTAAACAGATGGGAAGAGAGGATCTTGTAAATAGGGAGGCAGAACAATTGGAAGTGCTAAATGAGTATCTACCTGCAATGATGAGTAAAGAGGATATATCTAAAGTGATTAAGAGGGTGATAGAGAGTACTGGGGCTCAAGATCTTAAAGATATGGGAAAGGTTATGGGTTTAGCTATGAAAGAGTTAAACGGTAAAGCGGAGGGTGATACTGTAAAAGAGATAGTTCAGGGCTTACTTACATAATATGGAGTTAAATATTTTCAATATCCAATTATTAAAAGAGATAGACCCTACTTTTGGTATCTCTTTAGAAGATATTTTTAATGGATATGTGAAGATATTTAGAGAGTATTTTTTAGAGAGGGTAAATATTGTATTTGTAGATATTAAATATATTACTGAATTAAATGGTAAGTACAGAGGTTTTAGTATCCCTACAGACGTTCTCTCTTTTAATATCTCTGATGAGAGAAAGAGTGGGGAGGTATATATATGCCCTGAGTATATATATAAGACATTCAAGAAGGATAAATTTGAAGAAGAGGTGTTAAGATTAATAATCCATGGTACACTTCATATATTAGGGTTCAATCATTTAGAAAGTATGGAGAAGAATAATCAAGAGGAGTTCTTTCTTCTCCAAGAGAGATTACTTGTTAAGTATAAAAAGTATGTTTCTAGTAACAGGGCTGGGTAATCCTACAAAAGAGTATGAGTTTACTCCACACAATGCAGGATATATCTTTGTAGATATGCTTAGAGAGTATCTATTAGGAAATAGTGATTTAGATGTTTCAGATTGGATAAATGAAAAGAAACTTTTTCTCTCCGATATTTGTAGGGTAAAAAAAGAAGGGGAGTTAATAGGGATATTGCAGAAGCCACTTACATATATGAATAATTCTGGTAGTGCTGTTAATCTTTTAACAGAGAAATATCCAATTAATCAATATATTCTTGTGCATGATGATTTAGATATCCCTTTAGGAAAATACAAGGTACAGAGAGGTAGATCTCCTAAGGATCACAAGGGTGTATTGAGTGTTGAGAGGGTTCTGAAAGAGAGAGATTTCTTAAGAGTTAGGTTAGGTATTGATAATAGAGAAGAGAGGGATATTGATGGAGAGAGATATGTACTTATGCCTTACAATAGAGAAGAATTAGAGGTTCTTAAAAACACTATCATTTCTTCAATTTCTGTTTTTCTTACTCAAGCAGATATGTTCTAAACTCCATATCTTCGTATCTATTCTGTACACTTTCTAGAGTATGTAGGGCTAGTTTCTTGTCAGAATCAAGTACAATGCTAACCATATCCTCGTTTGTAATAATGCCATAGTTTACAATCTCATTGTCATTAACAATAAAGAGTACACCCCCTGGGGTATTAAGTTCTGTCTCTCTACCGTTCTCAAGTATGTATTCATAGAGTAATATCGAGTAGGGGATTTTTAAGGTATAGCTGTTTAATTTGTATTTCTCTTGTGCATACTCTCTCAGCACAGGCTCTATTGCTAAGTTCTGTTCTCTGTATGCTTGTGAGATTACTCTGTATGAAGTGAATCCTCCGTAATAAAGACCAAGTTTGTTTATCCAAGAGGTATTATTTGTAACTAGATACCTGTCATTGGAGATACTCTCTACAAAGCGAATCATCTCTTTACGATCTACTCTATAAATATTCTTTATTCCTCTGTTTCCAATATCACTATCGTATCTATCTTCTATCCCATCAAAGTCATAGTCCATAACTTTTTTGTTATTTCTAAAAGTATACGCTCTATTGTATGTTTGAAGGTTCATATAGCAGTTAAAAGAGAAGAAGAGTGTAGTTATACCTAATGTGAAATGTAGTAGTGTAAAGACTACTTTCTTCTGTTTAAAATATCTTTTGTAGATTGCTAAAGTAAAAAGAATTAGGATAATAATCTCAATAGCAAAGAGAGGAGTGAATAGGTAGCTAGCAAAATAGTTAGTTTGGAATAATCCGCCAAGTATTGTAACCTGTCTCTCTATCGGAAAGAGTACTCTTGAGTGAGAGAAGAGAATGTCGGCAAATAGGTGGGACATTACCCCAATTAAGAAGGAGAGTTGTATTACATCTAGTAACTCTCTGTTAAAGACTTTCTTACTATTAGAATTAAGTACTTTTTTGAGTATTAGTATTGCACCATTTAAAACAATCCATAGGAGAAGATAGAAAAGAATAGAGTGTGAGAAGAGTGTGTGATGGAGAAACGGTGGAGTCTTGGTCATACTAAGGAGTAGTATGTCAATATCTGGAAAGATACCGAACAGGAAACTTAGTAGGCCTACTAAGAGCTGTTCAGTACTATTTAATTTGGATATCTTCTTACTCTGAATACGTTCATTTAGAACATATGATAGAGGACCGTGTGCTATGTACATAGTAGTATTAAAAAAATAATTCTTCCTAATTATACACTTACTTGTTAGAATTACACACTTATGAGTAATTTTACAGAAGAATTTTTAAAAATATTTAAAGTAGATGGAATAGGGGAATATTCTACATTAGCGATACCACATAAATATCAAGAATTTGTTGCAGAGATATTAGCAAGTAAGTTTGAAAAGACAGTTTGTTTTGTACCTAAGAAAAGCCTTAATACAAAACCAAATATATTCTCCACAGGAGATGTTTTAGATATGAAACCTTTTGAAGAGTTAGGATACAGGAGAGTAGAGAGAGTATGGAATAGGGGAGAGTACACTGTATTAGGAGAAAATATTGTAGTATGGCCATACAGTGCTAAGTATGTTTACAGAATTACTCTGTTTGGGAATGAGATAGAGAGTATTGAATCTCTAGAGCCTGAGAGAAGAGGTGTAGTTGAGGAGGTTAGTAATCTCTATCTTTTTGGAGAGATACCTGATTTAGTAGTTAGTAGTAGAAATTACAGTGATTTGCTTGTTATTGAGTGTATTCCAAATATTTTTGTAGAAGAAGATGTAGTAGATGTAGGTATCACTTCCTTACCATATTTTTCTCTCCTCTCTCTGAGTAAATCCTCTATTAATATCCTAGATGATTATTCTAAGAGAGGGTTTGAGATTTGGTATTTAACTAAGGATTTACATCAATATGATGAGGATAGCAAAGTTGGGAAGTATGTAAACAAGGTATTTCAGATAGAGAGTAATATGCAGAATAGTTTGAAGGAAGGGTTTCTTTATGAAAAAGGGAAACTTCTACTTCTGACAGATAGTGAACTTTTAGGTGAGGTAAATCTTAACCTAGGTGTAATGAGTAAAAATATTGATCCATCTTCAGTTCAACTTCTTAAAAAAATTCAAGTGGGAGATTTTGTTGTACATGAGGATCATGGAATTGGAAAATATTTAGGTCTTGTACAGAAGAAAGAGAAATATATTGAGATAGGTTATGCAGGTAATGATAAGCTCTTTGTCCCTCTGTACTCTTCTGAGAAGGTAATGAGATATATAGGGAGTGGTAGGGCAAAGCCTGTTTTAACAGGTTTAAATAGTGGTGTGTGGAAAAGGGTATCCAAGAGGGCGAAAGAGAATGTTGAACTCATTGCTAAAGAATTACTTCAGATTTATGCACTAAGGGAGGTATCTACTACAGAGAGAGTGCTCTCCACAGATAGAGAAAGAGATGAGTATTGGTCATTTGTTGATGACTTTGAATTTAGTGATACAGAGGATCAATATATCGCAACTAAAGATATTGGCAATGATTTTGAGAGAGAGACTCCTATGGATAGACTACTTGTAGGAGATGTGGGTTTTGGAAAAACAGAGGTAGCTATGAGGGCATCTTTTGCTGTTGTAAATAGTGGTAAACAGGTTGCAGTATTAGCACCAACTACAGTACTGGCGAATCAACATTTGAGAGTGTTTAGAGATAGGTTTAAGAAGTATCCGTTTAATATATCTCTACTCTCTAGATTGCAGAGTAAGAAAGAGAGAGAAGAGATAGAGGAGGGTACTGTTAAGGGTACAATCGATATATTAATTGGTACACATGCTCTACTCTCTGATGCTGTTAAGTTTAAAAACTTAGGGCTTTTAGTCGTAGATGAAGAACAGAAGTTTGGTGTTAGACAGAAAGAGAAACTTAAAAGTAGTAGAGTAGATACACATGTACTCTCTATGACAGCGACACCTATACCTAGGACACTAAATCTCTCTTTAATGGGAGTAAGAGATATCTCTGTATTAGCAATTCCACCGGTAGGAAGAAAAAACATTAAGAATGAATTTGGGCATTTCTCTTTTGAGAAGGTTAGAGAGTGTATTGTAAGAGAGTTACGCAGAGATGGACAGGTGTACTATCTTCATAACAGGATAGAGAATATCTATCTTCTTGAGGAGGGATTAAGAGAGTTAATTCCTGATATGCGAATAGAGGTTGTTCATGGGCGATTAAGTAGTAAGAAATTAATAGAAGTTATGGATAGGTTTCTTAATCATAATATAGATGTATTGCTCTGTACCACTATCATTGAGAATGGTTTAGATATCTCTAATGCAAACACTCTGATAGTAGATGATGTAAACAGGCTAGGCCTCTCTCAGATGTATCAAATTAGAGGGAGAGTTGGTAGAGGGAGTACTCAGGCTTACGCTTGCTTCTTCTATGATGGACTAAGAGGTGATACACAGTTAAGGTTAGAGGCCCTTAAAGAGTCCGAGGCTCTAGGTTCTGGTTTCATACTTTCAAACAGAGATTTAGAGATTAGAGGTGCAGGAGATATTTTGGGTAAGAAACAGAGTGGTATGATTAATTCAATAGGGTATGGGCTGTATACACAATTATTACATGATGCAGTAGAGAGATTAAAAGGTAGTTAGTATTAAGGGTTAATTAATGTATAAATAATCTTCTCTTGTTAGAGGAACAAATCTGGGTTAAGATGTAATCCATGTCTAGAGTATTGTATAGAAAATACAGAGCCCAGAATTTTGATGAATTAATAGGTCAAGAACATATTACAAAGTTACTGAAAAATGCTGTTAGAAAAGAACAGCTCTCTCATGCCTATCTTTTTGTTGGTTCTCGTGGTACAGGTAAGACCAGTACTGCAAGAATACTCTCTAAAGCAGTTAATTGCCTTGATCTTAAGAAGGATGGTAATCCTTGTAATAAGTGTGAGATATGTGTATCTATTACTAATGGGAATTTCCTAGATTTGATTGAGATTGATGCAGCTTCTAACAGAGGAATAGATCAGATTAGAGAACTAAAAGAGAGAATAGAGTTTGCGCCTTCAAAGGGTAAGTACAAAATCTACATCATAGATGAGGTACATATGCTTACAAATGAAGCCTTTAATGCTCTTCTAAAGACTCTTGAAGAGCCTCCTTCACACATAATCTTTATCCTTGCTACTACAGATGTGCATAAACTACCTGCAACAATTTTATCAAGGTGTCAGAGATATGATTTTAGGCTAGGTACAGAGTTAGAGATAGAGAAGGTATTAAAAAGTGTACTTAAGAGTGAGAAATTGAAAATAGAGGATGAAGCTCTTAAGTTGGTAGTAAGAAATGCAAGGGGTAGTTACAGGGATGCTCTTTCACTTCTGGATGTTATTGTAAATAGCCAATTACAGAGTAAAGACCCTCAAAAGATAACAGAGGATGAGGCCAGAGCAGTTTTAGGTATACCTGAGGTACATATGGTTAATGATTTGCTTTCAGCACTCCTTAAGGGAGAGAGTAAGAAGGCACTCGAGTGTATAAAAGAATTAGAAATTAAAGGTACAAACTTAGTACAATTTACTAATTTTACCTTAGAGATACTACGGGGGGTATTAGTTAGTAAGATTTCTAATGAAGATATTACAAAAGAGTACCCATTTGCTAAAGATCTTACTATTAAAGAAATTCTTTCTTTAATTAAAGAATTTTTAGATGTTGGAAGGAACTTAAAAACTACTACAAACCAGATTTTAATTTTTCAGATGCTAATCCCAATCTTTTCAGAAGATACTAAGCAGGAAGGTGATTCAACTATTAAAAGAGAGAGCAAGAGAAGTAGTACTATACTTGAGGGAAAGAGTGAAAAGATAGAGGTAATTCATAGTGATGTGGTTCATCTAGAGATTGATGAGGTTAAAGAGAACTGGAAGAGAGTTGTAAATAGTATTAGACCGATTAATACTCATCTTTATGCATTTTTAAACTCTTCTAAGCCTGTTAAAGTAAAGAGAAATGAACTCTTTATTGAAGTACCTTTTAAATTTTACAAAGATCAGATAGAGAGTCCTGCTAGTAGGGATGTTATTAGTGAAATTGTATTTAAAATATTTGGTACACACTGTAAATTAAGCTGTTGTGTGAATGAAAATACTAAACCGAAGCTACAAAGTAGTGCTGATGTAGTACTTCAAAATGTACCTGAAAAAAGTAAAAAAGAAGAGGGTATTGATATTGAAGCTGTATTTGCAGGTATGTAGTATAATTAAGTGTATTTAATTTGTATATATTTTCGTATGTTAAATCCAAAGGAGTTGATTAAAATGCAGAGAGAAGCAAAGAAGATGCAGAGTAGACTAAGAGAGAACAAGATTACAGGTGAATCAAAAGATGGTAAGCTGAAAATCTTTATGAACGGAGCACAAGAGTATGAGGATATGTGGATTGATGATGATATATTGGATCCGGATATGCTGGATAGATTCAAGAAGAATATGAAGGAAGCATTTAAAGATTATCAGAAGAAATTACAGAAAGAGATGGCTAGAGATATGGATTTAGATCAGATAAAGAGTATGTTAAGTTGAGATGTCTGTACTTCCTAAATCTGTAGAAAATGTTGTTAATGAATTTAGTAAACTCCCAGGGGTAGGACCTAAGTCTGCTTCTAGAATGACTTATCACTATTTAAGATCCCCTAACAAAGATGCAACTAAGTTGGGAGAGGCATTGATACAGATGGATGAGAAGACAAAGTTCTGTAGTCAATGTTTTAATGTGACTGATAGTGATATATGTGATATTTGTAGTAGTACACTACGAGATCATACTAAACTGTGTATTGTAGAAGAACCTCTAGATGTCGTAGCTTTTGAAGATTCCGGTATATACAATGGACTGTATTTTGTATTAGGAGGTGTTATCTCTCCAGCAGATGGTATTACTGCTTCTGAATTAAGGTTTAAAGAGTTAGAAGAGAGGGTAAACTCTGTTATTAATGAAAACGATACTGTTTTAGAGATAATAGTGGCTACTAATCCTAGTTTAGAAGGAGAAGCAACAGCTTCATATATTCAAGAGATATTTAAAACTGCTGTTAAAGAGGATAAAATACATATATCTAGATTAGCAATGGGTCTTCCTACTGGAGCTGATTTAGAGTATGCTGATAGATTAACTCTAAAGAGAGCATTTGAGGGAAGAAGAGATATTTAAAATATATTCATATTTATGAAGCTGTATTCTACATTAGATAAAAAGATAGTTAAGATAGAACCTCTTTCAGAAGGGGAGATATCGATGTATAACTGTGGACCTACAGTGTACTTTAGAATGCATGTAGGTAATATTCGTGCATATGTTAATTGGGATATCCTTCATAGGGCTTTCCTCTATTTAGGATACAGTGTAAAAAGAATTATGAATATTACTGATGTAGGACATATGTCTTCTACTGATGATTTCGGTGATGATTTCGGTGATGAAAAGATGGATATACAGGCAAAGAAAGAAGGTTTAGAGCCGTTAGATATAGCGAATAAATATATTGATACTGTACTTGATGATTTTAGAGCTTTAAATATATTAGCACCTAACGGTCAAGTGATTCCTTCAGAGTTAACATTTATGGAGGTGAATAAGTACGGTTGGAGTAGAGCAACAGAGTATATTGATGAGATGATTGAGATGATACAGAAAATAGAGAAGAACGGTTATACGTATGAGACTAAACAAGCTCTCTACTTTGATGTGAGTAAATTGGAAGATTATACTATATTTACTGGTCAGAAACTTGAAGAGAAAGAGGTTGGTGTTAGGAAAGAGGTTGGAGTTGACAAAGAGAAAAGGAATCCTGCTGATTTTGTTCTTTGGATGAAGAAAGAAGGTAAATACAGAGATCATATCATGAATTGGGACTCTCCTTGGGGAGTGGGCTTTCCAGGATGGCATATTGAGTGTTCAGCTATGAGTACAGCCCTATTGGGAGAGCATTTTGATATTCATACTGGTGGGATAGATCATATCCCGGTTCACCATACTAATGAGAGAGCTCAGAATATAGGGGCGTACAAACACCCTGTTGTGAAGTATTGGATACATAATGAGTGGATAGTTAGTAGAGGAGATATTAAACTTTCAAAAAGCAAAGGTACTGCCCCAACACTACCTGAGATAATTGAAGCTGGATTTAGCCCACTGGATATTAGGTATCTTTTTGCATCTATAAATTACAGGACAAAAGTAGAGTTCTCTCTACAAGCACTTACAGGTGCAAGACGCGCTAGGCTAAATCTTCTAAAAAGGATTAGAGAATTAGGTACTAAAAGTGGGAATGTAATAGAGAGATATGTAGAGGGATTTAAGAATGAATTAGAGAACAATTTAAATATGTCTGGTGTGTTTGGATTGGTAAATGAACTACTTAAATCAGAGTATCCCAAGGAAGACATATTGGCAACGACATATGATATAGATAGAGTGTTAGGATTAGAGCTAGAGAATGAAAGTACAGAAGAACCTCTTGAGAGTGGTATAGAGAAGCTTCTGAATGAGAGAGAGAGAGCACGAGAGAGGAAGGATTTTGTAGAATCAGATCGAATAAGGGATTTAATATACAGAGAAGGTTATCAGGTACTTGATACCCCTGAAGGACAGAGAGTAGAGAAGATTAATGAGTAATCAAAATACTGTTACATTGGAATTTAAGAAAGAGCAGATAGAACCTGTCAGGGATGTTTTACTAGCAAATGGTTGGAGGAACGAAGAAGATAGTAATAGCTATGTTCTATTTAGATTAAGAAGTCCGGAGAATTCTTTAGCACTAATGTACAGAAGTGGTAAGTTGGTACTTCAAGGAAGAGAAGAGTTTACTTCTGTAATATCTAATATACAAGAGTTTCAAGGAGATACTGTTACCCTTGACTACAAACCTCATTTCGGTGTAGATGAAGTGGGTAAGGGTGACTATTTTGGACCTTTAATAGTAGTGGGATGTTTTGTAACAGAGGAATTTTTCAAGAAGATAAAGGTATTAGGTTTTGCGGATTCTAAGAGATTCACAGATAAGAAGATTTTTAATCTGTATAGTGCTGTAAAAGATTATCCTTTTTATTACAGATCTATCGTAAACCCTAGGAGGTATAATGAGATGGTGGATAAATACAAAAATGTATCTATTTTATTAGCAAAACAACACGCTTTGGTAATAGAGGAAGGTCTTAAAGATTTAAAAAGTAAGAATATACAGTGTAATTATGTTGTAATTGATCAATTCTCATCATCTAAAAGTAGAGTAGT
>JAAZIL010000056.1 GCA_012800885.1 Candidatus Dojkabacteria bacterium | reverse complement strand
GGGTAGCTCCTATGTTTGTAAAATCAGAGTTTAACTATTCTGAAAAGAGTCTAATTAACCTACTTACTAACTATACCTCTCTGGAGATTAGCTTATTAAGAAAAGAGAGTGGAGATATTGGAGATACTGTCTTTAAGGTATGGGAAGAGAGAAAGCAGAAAGGGGGTACTCTTGATACTAGCAAGATATATGAAGTACTTTGGGAGATAGTAAATATTTCAGGTATAGGCTCAGTAACAGAGAAAGATAGAGTGATAATTGAGTGTTTAAAGAAATTAAACCCTTTAGAGTCTAAATATTTTGTACGGATAATCTGTGGCCAATTAAGGTTAGGTTTAAACGTTAAAACTTTACTAGATGTTTTTTCAATATCTGTAACAGGGGATAAAGAATTGAGAAAAGATTTAGAACGAGCTTACGGTGTGTGTGCTGATATTGGGTATATTGGAAGTGAAGTAGTGGGAGAGAGTTATATTAAAGCTAAGAAGAAACTCTCTAGAGTGACAGTTACTCCAGGAGTTCCCATACTATCTAGGCTAGTTCAGAGAGTATCTGGTTTTGATGAATTAGAAGAACGTTTTGAGAAGGATGTACTTGTACAACCTAAATTCGATGGTCTAAGGTGTCAGATACACAGATGGAGTAGCAAAGAGAGAAGAGAGAGAAGAAGAGAGTCTATATGGGAGAGATATATCTTAGATAACAACAAGATGTCTCATGATCTTTTTACTAAAGCATCTGGAGAGAGTATTAACGTACATCTTTTTACACGTAATCTGGAAGATGTAACTGATATGTTTCCTGAGATAGTAGAATCAGCAAAAGAGATAGAATCTCCCTCCTTTATATTAGATACAGAGGTAGTGGGTTGGGATTATGGTAAAAACAGATTTATGTCATATCAAAAAACAATGCAAAGGAGGAGGAAATATTCTATTAAAACAACAAGAGACAGAATACCTGTTAGAGCATTTGTATTTGATATCCTCTATCTTAATGGTAAGTCTCTGATAAATGAGGATACATATATTAGAGTAAAAGAGTTAGAGAAGACATTAAAATTGCCTAATAGGGGAATAGTAATGTCTGAGACTAAGAGAGTAAGTGTAGGAGAAGAAGTAAAGGAGTATTTTAATAGTAATGTTCATTCTGGTTTAGAGGGAATTATTGTAAAGAAGATAGAGGGAGGATATCTGCCAGGTTCAAGAGATTACAGTTGGATAAAAGTTAAAAAGAGTATTAAGAAAGACCTGGTAGATACTATAGATATGGTTGTAGTAGGTTACTACAAAGGTTCTGGTAGAAGGGCAGAGTTAGGATTAGGAGCTATATTAGGTGCAATATATAATGAGAAGGAAGATACACTTGATACAATATGTAAGATAGGGACTGGGATGAGTGATGATATTCTTAAAGAGATAAGTACTAAGTTACTAGAGTATGAGATGAGTGATAAACCTAAAAATGTTAATGTTTTGGATAACCTAATACCAGATGTATGGGTTTTGCCCAAGTATGTAATTACAGTAGATGCAGATGAGATTACAAAAAACATCTCTAAAGCTTCAAAAACAGTAGGTGGAGGCCTCTCTTTAAGGTTTCCTCGTTTGGTTGTATTTGATCGAGATAAGAGCATTGAGGATATAACGACGGTGGAGGAATTAGTGCAGATGTATAGCATGAGGAAGCATAAATAGTGTACTTGCATATCCATTCTTCCTGTGTTAGAATGTGTCTCACGAGTTTGGGATAAGCATAAACAAGGTTTCCTCTTAGAGATCTTTACTCTAAAGAATACATTTTTCAAGTTGATTTTGGTCCCTCTCTCCAGCTCCTTAAAAGTTGAAGAGTGACAGGAAGTCAAAATATGTTTATTATGACTTTCTAATGTGTGATATGGGTCACACAATTCATTTTAGAAGTCTATGTAAATCCAATTTTAATGTTGATTGGTCTGTGTTTTGGGTAGTTTTTACTACCTCTTGTGAACACTGTTAAAGTTAAACGTTTTTCAATGAGAGTTTGATCATAGCTCAGGATGAACGTTGGCTGTGTGCCTAAGGTATGCAAGTCGAACGGCCTGCTGACTTATTGTCGCTTGCGACTTTAAGTTAGCAATGGCAGTGGCAAACGGGTGAGTAACATGTAGATAACTTGCCTTGAAGTCAGGAATAGCTTATCGAAAGGTAAGGTAATACCTGATAGTCTCTTTTCACTTCGTGTGTTTAAGAGTAAAGCTTTTGCGCTTCAAGAGAGGTCTGCATCCTATCAGCTTGTTGGTGAGGTAATAGCTCACCAAGGCTAAGACGGGTAGCTGGTGTGAGAGCACGGTCAGCCACCGCGGAACTGAGACACGGTCCGCACTCCTACGGGAGGCAGCAATTAGGAATCTTGCGCAATGGGGGCAACCCTGACGCAGCGACACAGCGTGGAGGAGGAAGGTCTTCGGATTGTAAACTCCTTTTATATGGGAAGAATAGATGACGGTACCATATGAATAAGGACCTGCTAACTACGTGCCAGAAGCATCGGTAATGCGTAGGGTCCAAACGTTATCCGGATTTACTGGGCGTAAAGAGATGCGTAGGCGGTTTGATAAGTCTTGAGTTAAATACTTCGGCTCAACCGAAGAGAAGCTTTCGAAACTATCAGACTTGAGACATAGAGGGGTGAACGGAATTCCGAGTGGAGTGGTGAAATACGTTGATATTCGGAGGAACATCAGTGGCGAAGGCGGTTCACTGGCTATTGTCTGACGCTAAGGCTCGAAAGCGTGGGTAGCAAAACGGATTAGATACCCGTGTAGTCCACGCTGTAAATGATGGATGCTAGGTGTTTGGTAGGACTACTTTCTTTCTTCGGATTTAAGGTGGAATTACTGAGTGCCGCAGTTAACGCATTAAGCATCCCGCCTGAGGAGTACGGTCGCAAGGCTAAAACTCAAATGAATTGGCGGGGACCCGCACAAGCGGAGGAGCGCGTGGTTTAATTCGACGGCAACCGAAAAACCTTACCAGGGTTTGACATGTATCTGCATATCTTTGGAAACATTGATAGCCTTAGAGGGTGATACACAGGTACTGCATGGCCGTCGTCAGCTCGTGTCGTGAGATGTAGGGTTAAGTCCCGAAACGAGCGTAACCCCCATTCCATGTTACAAGTGTCTTGGAAAACCGCCTCGGTAAAACGAGGAGGAAGGTGGGGATGACGTCTGGTCCGCATAGTCCTTATGTCCTGGGCTACACACGCGCTACAATGGTC
>JAAZIL010000055.1 GCA_012800885.1 Candidatus Dojkabacteria bacterium | reverse complement strand
TTCCCTCTTTCCTTTTTCTTGGATATCTTGAATACACGAAGTATGGACAAAGCTCAATTCTGTATCTCATACTTCTAGTACTTACATTTCTAATAGTTTTTTTTGTTTTTAATATTAAACCTGCAAAGGTGTTTTTAGGAGATAGTGGTTCATATGCAATTGGAGCAATACTTGCACTCTTGACTATTAGATACAACTTACTTTTCACAATACCTTTAATATTAATTTTTCTAATTGAAGGCCTTAGTAGCTTTATACAGATTTTTAGTATAAAAATCTTCAGAAAGAAGTATTTTAAGATTGCCCCACTACATCTAGATTTACTTAACTCAGGATGGAGCAAATGGAAGATAATACTAACTGCATGGATACTTCAGATTGTAATTACTACTCTAACCTATGTAATATATTTATATGTTGGATAAAAAGTTAATCAAAATTATAAAAGAGTACTATGAGATTCCCAGTGCACCTTTCTGTGTTGGTCAAAAGAGTGAATATATTAAGTCATATCTCTCCAACAAGGGTTTAGAGTATGAAGAAACCCCTTATTACATCTCAAGTATCTTAAGAGAGAGTACAAATGGGAAAAGAATTCTATTCTTTTCTCATCTAGATCATCCAGGCTTCATATTCAGAAACAGTAGAGGGGGCATAGCACTAGGAACACTGTACTTAGACAGAATTACAGAGTATGCACCAATATCAATATACTCTCCCCAAGGGAAGTATTTAGGTGATGTTGAACTAAAAAGAGCATATGGTTTAGGGAATAGAGATATTGAAGTTTCTTCTGATTTTAATATTCCTAAAAATTCTCAAGGGTTATGGAATACAGGAGAAACTAAATTTACAGACTCAAAGATACTAGGAAGAAGTCATGATAATGATATCGCTACATGTTTAATGTTGTACAATATTGACAATGTTTCAAAAGGGGAATATGGCATACAGTATATATTTACAAAATATGAAGAGGTATTACAACAAAGCTCTTACAATATTTCAAGAAACAACTCTTTGAATATCTCTAGAGATGACATTGTAGTAAATCTAGAATCAATGAAAGTGTATCCTATTAGTAAAGATGGGAAATATTCTAATTTAAACTACAAAGATGGACCAATACTAAACATTTCAGAGAAGTCTTGTTTATACAATACCCAAGAAAGAAACTTAGCTGAGAGTATGATTAACAATATATCAGAGGGAGAGAATATTCAGATTCAGAGAGGACTAGCAGGTGGTACTACAGATGCAAGACATATAGTGGAGTTCGGTTTAACACATAATGTGGTTACATTAAATATTCCAAATATGTATAAGCACAATACAGACGGAGAGAGTATTCGTCCTGAAGAGGTATCAACAAAAGATGTACTATCTGTTTCAGAGATCATAAGGAATATTCTAAGTAGTAATGATTTAGATTTTTCTGAAAACAGTAAGGATATAAAAAGTGATTTTTACAAAGAGTTAATAGAAAAGAGAAAAAGTCTTAATATATTAAACCGAAGATTAGATATTGCTTCCTATGATATTGCTAGGAGAGGGTATTATTTCCCAGAGAGTATACTAGATAGTGT
>JAAZIL010000054.1 GCA_012800885.1 Candidatus Dojkabacteria bacterium | reverse complement strand
GAATGTCAGTGTATGATCTATATCTTTTTTGTTCAATTCTTCTGTTAATCTAACAGAGGCTGTTGAGATATTATCTTTATGTGGTGTTTTAACTCTCTGCCTTTTATCAATTATTAGGTATCTCATTGGATTATATTATTTTAAATTTATCTATATATTTTTCCCTCTTATACTTTCTCACTATTTTCATACACTTTTTGTCCTTACTCTGCTCATTACTGATAAAGAGTGTATGGATATGATCAAAACCTAAGCCATATTCTCTTACTTCATTCCAATCTCTGAAGTGTAGAATAATTGCATCAAGAGAACCATTACATTTAATCCCCTCTGTAGCTCTCCATCTCTCTAATCCTTTGTTTATTAGAATACCGTCTATATAGTAGCGATCTTCTATTATTTCACCTACAGTATCGGTGTTATTTATAATTTTCTTCTTGCGAAGAAGAGTAGGTAAATCATCTTTAAGTTGCCCAACTAGTACATATTGTTTACAGTTATTTTGTGCAAGTAACCTATCTATATATATATCAGAGACATATTCTCTCTGTTTGCCAATAACAGGGAAGAGATTAAGGTATGATTCTGGCATTGTGTTAATCTCTATAATCCCACCATTTTCTTTAGTTAGAGGTTTTGATATATCTTGGCAAATTATATCTACTCCTAAGACAAAAGCGTGTACTGATTGAGCTAGGGTTTCAACAATAGTTTTAATCTCTTTACCGACTATATCTGTGCAATCTTCTGTTATTCCTCCTTGACTCATACTAGCTACTTCTCTGACAGGGACAATTTCCCCTTTTTTAGGAATAGAATCTAATGTGAGTCCTTGTTGCGTTAATAATTCTTTTAAGGGAGTGTCTATTATTATCGGCTTTAGAATATGAGAAGGGTTTGATATGTCTCTTCTTGGATTTTTATTTATTTCATTTATTAAATTTTCTATTGTATTTTTACCATCACCTTCTACAAAAGCAGGAATTCTTTTAGTTACAATTTCTAATTTTCCATCTATAACTAACAGCCTGTAATCATCTCCGAATACTTGCTCTTGTATCATAACTTTAACTTGCCAAGGTGCTCTATTGGGACCTATATTATTAGCAGTACGAAAAGCTTTTTTAGCCTCTTGGAGAGAGTTAATACCTACAGAGACTCCTCTACCACCGGTAAGTCCTGTTGGCTTAATAATAATGGGTTTCTTGTAATCAGGGAATATTTTCTCCAATTCTTTCTCTGTAGCTATAATACTCCATTTAGGTATAGGCAAGCCTAGTCGTTCAATCATTACATTAGTAGACCATTTATCTCTCTGTACATTTTGAGCAAAGTAGGCATCTTTTGAAGAGGATATTGAAGCTGTAACTTGTGAGCCTTTACCACAGCCGATAACATAGTATCTATTAAATACATTTCTGTAACCTTGTTGGAGTGTTTTAAATACTATTTTTTCTAACACTGCAGGGGTAGTCTCCAGACCTTTCTTATGTGCTGAATAGAGTAGAGGTATTGTAGACATAGATTTAATTCTTTTAGCAATGATTTGATTCAGTAGTAGATCTCTTACTTGCTTGTAATCTATTTCATTCTTAGATAGTTTCTTAAAAATTTCATCACACTCTCTCCATAGAAAAGGTAATCTAGAGTTTATAGAGAGTAGGGTGGGTGTAAGTGAATATTTTTGAATAAATATTGGGTGAAAAGAAGATACTTCATCTAATAGCTTGGCGATATCTTCTGTATTATTACCCTCTAGTTTAAATTTTATTAATGTGATCTCTGATTCTAGATTAAGTCCTTGTATTATTGTAGGCATAATTATGTCCTATACTATTTTAGATATATATTTAATTATTGGAGTAGCTACATCAACAACTGCACCTTTATCTACTCTGTAATGAAGTCTTAATCCTGGATTGTAATTAATCTCATTTATTGCACATTTAGCAGGTTTAGATATATCTGGAGTTATTATATCTACGCCTCCAAACTGTGCTCCAATAGCGTGTACAGCCTTAATAGCGATATCCTTGTAATACCAATGAGTTTCAGAAGCACACTCCTGTGTAGTACCTCCTGTAGTAAGATTACAATTGTATCTTAAAACTACTTCTTCGTTCTCTTTAGGTATATAGCTCATCTTAATATTTAAGTGTTGTAGTCTTAATTTCACCTCATTATCTATAGTTATGGGTTTTAGAAGACTCCTCTTTCTTTCTCTGTTTCTCTCTTTAATTAGTTTCTCTATACTATCTTTTCCATTTCCAATTACAAAAGCTGGTTTTCTTCTTACAATACCTATTACATTATTTCCTAATACTAGTAACCTGTAGTTTTCTCCTTCTATGAATTCTTCTCCGATTACTTTGGAGTCACTCTTAGCTTTTGATGAACTAAGTGCATTAAAGTATGCTTGAACTACCTCCTTTTTTGTTTTAGGAAGGAGTGTTACGCCGCTTCCTCCTAACTGTTGAGTTGGTTTAATTACAATATTTTTATACTCTTTGAAGAAATTTATAGCTTCTGTCTTACTTGTTAATATTCTCTGTGTTGGAACAGGGATGTTGAAGTCATGCAGTATTTTATTTGTTAAGTTTTTCCTCTTTGCAATTGTTGTACTAGGGGTGCTTGTAAGAGGTGTTGCTGTATTTATTATATACCAGTGCTTGCTCTGAGTTTCAAACTTTGCAATTAATTTAGGTACTACAATACTGTATTTGATACCTAAGGAATCTGCAGCTTGGATATAGTAGGCAAGATGAACATTACCTGCTTGTTCAAGATAATCATCATATGTTTTTGCCATATGTTAACTGTAAAGAATTTAAAAAGTACCACTTGTATCTATAAGGTAACCCTTTAGATCATTCCTTCCAATTGTCAGAAGGTAAGGATTCTCCGAAGATTGGGTTGATACAAATTCTGTTATTTCAATATTATCTGATATTTTAATAGGAATGTTAAATACAGGTCTAACTCTTATCTCTCCTTCTTCAACGATTTTAGCTAACCTTTTAATATCAGTAGAAGAGATAATCTCTTTCTCATGTTTATCAATATAGTCTTGAGCATCTTTAAGAGAATCAAATCTTGAGGGAGTATTATACTTAGTAAAATCCTTATGGGCTTTAATATATCCTATACGATTTGCTAGTTTTGCATCTATTCTTGATGTAAGTATTCCAGTATCCATAAAGGCTTTAATATATTCTCTTTTTATTTTTGTACCTCTCTTTATTTTTGATAAATCTGTTTTTTTATCATAGATGTATACCTTCTCTGTTATATTCAGTACTTTCCTTCCACTTATTGCTTCAATACTCTCTTCAACTTCTCCTCCAAAGAGGTTCTTAGAGATTCTAATACCGTGATTTATACTTTTTACCTTTATATCCTTTATCTTCTCTAATCTCCATTTCAAACCCGCTTGATTTGCTACCTGTATACCTAGACCAGGTCTTGCATTAATTTCAAATACAACAGGACCCTTCTCTGCATCTAGTGCTATATCAACCCCAATATATCCTAAACCACTAACTTTCTGGCATTTAAGTGCAATTGTTAATATATTATTCCAATTAGGTATCTGTATCCCACTAAGAGGTTTGTTATTCTTTAAATCCATTGTACTATCAACCATCTCATAAGTATCTGAGAAGAGAGGATTCTTTTTCATCTGCATAGAGTAGGTAGTAATACCCGTCCCTATATCAATACCTGTACAGATAGCTCCAGAGTGTAAGTTTGCAGTACCATTAGACCTTTTAGTAGGAAGCCTTAGCATAGCCATTACAGGAACAAGATTAAAACATATTATTCTAAGATCAGGTACCCCTTTGTAAGAGTATTGCTTAAGCAAGGAGTCTGTTTTAATTCTCTCTTCAATAATAGCGATATCATTCCTAGAATCCATAGAGAATCTTCCTTCTAGAATATTTTCTATATGTAGAAGAATATCTCTTTTATTCATTACTGTTCCATTAGGTCTAATCCATTCTAGCTTCCCTCTGGTTTTACCATAAAAAATTATTATCCCACTTCCTCCAGTTCCTTTGTTTGGCTTTATTACAAAGCTTTTAGGGAGTGATTCCCAGTCTAAAAACTCAAGCTGTTTCTTAGTTCTTATCAGTTTGTATACCTCTGGGGTTTGTATTAATTCTTTTTTTAATACTCTTTTAGTAAGTATTTTGTTATCAGCAATTACCTTAGCCGAAGGAGGGTTGTAAGGTCTAACGTATTCTTGGTTTCTTCTATTCAAACCAAGAATCTCTTTATTCATTTTTACTACTCTATTTATCATCTTCTTTTGTGTTAAATCTGAATCTAAAGTAATCTTTAAAACGGAGTCCTTTAAATGTACCTAAGAAGATATTTACTAATGTAAGTGCTGGTATTATCCAGAGATTGGTTAAAACAAAATCTGATACAAGAGTTCTAGTAATTACAAACCATCCGATAATAGCGATAGCTACTGTACCTAAGAGTGTAGCCATTGATGTTTTAAGAGATTTCTTTACGAATTGTTTAATAAAGAAATCTGATAGAATCGCAATAGAGATGAATGCTAATGGAGGGATATTAGACATGTTTTCAAGACCTAATCCGTAGTAATGAACAAAAACAAGAAATGCAAGTAGTACAATTGAAAGTATTGTATAGTTTGTTGCGATTCTTGTTATGTAGTGCATCCTTATTCTTCTTAGTACAGAGTAAGAGAGTAGAGAGGTTAGTACTACAACAAAGGTAATAGTTAACCCATATCTTAATCCTGTGTATGAGTATGCTATAGCGAGTACTATTGGTGCATAGATACCGTATGATCGATTTCCAACAACATATCTAGTAATACTTACTATTGTTGCTACAATACAGATTGATATTAATATCTCTAATACTGCTTGAGATACACCGTGTCTGATTAGCCACTCTGTTAAATTAGTTGTTTCGAACATATATGAAGTGTATCAAAAATTAGAATATTATATACAATTATACTTTGTGATATGCAATTTTGTCGAATATTAAAGATGTTGTATATTAAATAAGGCAATCTTTCTAAATTGCAACCATAAGTTTACATAAAACAACTGTAAGTTGGTGGTTGCTACTTATCTGTATATAATATATTTATGGTATTAAATTGTAATTAGAAATTAGTATGAGTTTTAGAAAAAATCTTGAATATCTTCGAAAAGAAAGAAAACTTTCTCAGGAGGATCTTGCATACAAATTAGGGGTATCAAGACAGGCAGTGTCAAAATGGGAGTCTGGAGCAGCGTATCCTGAAACAGAGAAGATAATTACTGTATGTAAACTATTTGATTGTTCATTAGATGAATTAATAAAAGAAGATATTGCTGAGTTAAGAAAAGAGGAAGTAAAAAGATATACCTTTAACGATCTTCTAAAAGAGGTTACAGATCTCGTTAAGAGAACCTCTGATATGCTTAATTCTATGAGTGGTAAATTTCTTTTTAAATTTATTTTTGAATTAGGTGTACTTCTTCTTCTTATTCTTCTCTTACGCATTCCCTTTCTTCATCTTCGTTCTCTTGGATACAGTATTTTCTTTGTCATAGGGGGACAAACAGGAGATATTTTAATTGCTTTATGGAGATTCCTTATAGAGATTATATATTTTGTTATAGCGGCTATATCCTTTTTATATATCTACAAGATTAGATTTCTTGATAGATCAGATGTAATAAAAGAGAAATATATAGAAGAGAGTAGTAAGGTTAAAAAAGATACAAAAGAGAGAGAAGTTGTTAAATATGATTTTGGTGTGTTTTCACTTCTTGGTAGAGCTTTTGTACTTTTTATTAAACTCTTTGTAACAATCTCTTCTGTACCAGTTATTTTCACTATATTTTTTGCTATTGCAGGGTTAGTAGTAGTATTCTCTTGGATATTTGAGGGTGTATTCTTTTTTAGTTTAATTGTATTTGCACTTTCATTCCTATTATTTGCAACACTTTTTCTTTATGTCGTTTACAATTTTATAGTTAACAGAAGGAGTAAATGGGATAGAGTATTTCTTCTCCTCTTAATATCATTTTTAGGCTTCGGTATAAGTATGGGAGTAGGGGTTTTGGAGATGAAGAACTTTACACTTACAGGGAGTCCTCATGAGTATGTAGTCAGAGATAGAAAGGAGGAAACTATTGATATGACAGGATCTCTTATAGTAGGAGATACATGGGATATGAGTACAAAGTATATTAAAGATGAGAGTCTATCTGATAAGGTGAGAGTGGAAGTGTTTTACTATAATGATTTTAGAGAGATAGAGATACAAGAGAGTGCTGAGAGAGTATTTATTATCTCTAAGCAAGAAAATGTACCTCTATCAAAAGCATATAGGATGCTTATACGAGATCTTAAAGAGAAAACTGTTCATGTAAACTATGATTATCTTTTTAGGTATGAGATTGTAGTATATACAAGTAAAGAGAATATAGAGAAGATACAGAGTAATGTTGAGAGTGCGAGAAGTATGTATGAAGAGATACATTACTAAATAGAAAGACCACCTCTGAGGTGGTCTTTTACAATCTCTTTACTAAGTGATTACTCCAACTCTACCTTAGCACCTGCTTCTTCAAATTTGCCTTTAATTTCTTCTGCTTCTTCTTTTTTAATCCCCTCTTTTACTTTCTGTGGTGTTGCTTCTACCAAATCTTTCGCTTCTTTGAGTCCTAACTCTGTTATCTCTCTTACTACTTTAATTACTCCGATTTTGTTACTACCAGCCTCTTTGAGGACAACATCAAAAGAAGTTTTCTCTTCTTCTTCCTCTTGTGCCACAGGTGCGGCTGCCATCGCTACTGGAGCTGCACTACTTACTCCGAACTTGTCTTCCATTACCTTTACAAGGTCAGCTAGTTCTAATACGGTCATTTTTTCAACCATATCTATAACCTTTTTAGCATTATCTGTTAGCTTTGGAAGATCTTTTTTCTCGTCTGCCATAATATTTAGAAATAAATAATTTAAATATTTTAAGATATCTTTTCAGAAATACCTTTTAAAACTACAGTTAAACTTCTTACATTACCTGTTAGAACATTTACAAAGTTTGATAGGGGAGCATTTAATGTACCAACTAGTTGTGAAAGGAGTACCTCTCTGGAAGGGATATCAGCTAATTGCATAACTCTCTCTGCTGAAAGGAACTCTCCTTCATATACTCCTGCTTTAGAATCTAATAATTTTGATTCTTTCTGTATCTGTTTTACGAGTTTAGCTGGTTGGGTAGGGTCTTGTTCAAATGTAATTAGTGCTGTTGGCCCATCAAAATCTTGAATCTGTACAGGTTGTTTTGTATCTTGTAGGGCAATTTTAAAGATACTGTTCTTAAGTACTGCAAAGGTAGCATCAACATCTTTTAGTTGAATTTTAAGGTTGGTAACAGTTGTTGTATCAATCTTATCTGAATTTACTAGCAGATATCCAGATTTAGATTCTATTAACTCTTTATATTTTTTTAACAATTCTTCTTTCTGAGTACGACTCTTAGACATAGAAATCTCTATTTAATTAATATTTATTGATATCTATTTACCTCACATGGATTTATCTGTATACCACGTTTCTTAGGATAAATACTGCAAGAATTATATATTACAGAGTAGGGAAGGTCAAGGGAGGTATTATTTATTCCTTTTTCTTGTAATCAACCTTAAAGCTAGGTCCTATTGTAGGTGTTATATGTAATTTACTAACTGCCTGAGGATACTGTTTACCAATAACTTGTTCTATTGCATCTACTGTAGCATGGATATTCTCAATTAACTTCTCATCCTCCATATCTAATCTTCCTACCTTTATATGTATTACTCCTGTACTATCACAAGAGAATGGTTGTTTACCTTTTTTGTACTCCTTTACAGTTTCGGCGATATTATCTGTTACGGTACCACTTTTAGGATTAGGCATAAGGCCTTTAGGTCCTAACTCTTTACCTAAGATTGCAATTTTGGACATTACAGAGGGAGATGCAATTACTATATCAAAGGATATCTTTCCTGCTTGAATCTCTTTAATCAGATTATCCAGTCCAACATAGTCAGCACCAGCCTCTTTTGCTTCTTTTTCTTTCTCAGGGGTAGTAAAAACAGCTATTACAATTTTTTTAACATCTGTTTGATGAGGAAGGGTAAGTGCCCCTTTTAATGATTTTGGATCTGTGTCTTTAGGAATTTTAATATTAAAATGTGCTTCTAAGCTACCTACAAAAGAAGAGTAGGATGTTTCTTTTACCTTTGTAACAGCTTCTTCTAAAGAGTAGATTTTAGTTCTATCTAGATTCTCTGCTACTTTTCTGTATTTTTTGCCTCTTTTCATTGTTTCTAATATTTACTTTATACTTCTACTTCGATACCCATCTGTTTAGCTGTACCAGCTACGATCTTTTCAGCTTGTGCAGGATCTGTGGTATTCAAATCTGGTATTTTAATATCTACAATTCTTTTAATCTGTTCTTTTGTTAGTTTCCCTACCTTCTCTAAATTAGGTTTACCGGAACCTTTCTTAATTTTTAACTCTCTCCTTATTAATTCAGAAGTAGGGGGTGTTTTAGTAATGAAATCAAATGTTCTATCCTCATATATTGTTATTACTGCAGGTGTTAGTATGCCGTTATCATTTCTAGTTTTCTCATTGAATTGAGAACAGAACTCTTGTGTAGAGATACCAAATGGAGCTAGAGTAGGCCCTATTGGAGGTGCAGGGGTTGCCTGTCCTGCAGGTATTGTAATTTTTATTACTGCTTTTATTGGTTTTGCCATATTAATATATTTAAAGTTTACTTATTTGAGAAAAATCTAATTCTACAGGTGCCTCTCTACCAAGAAAAGAGATGAGGACTTTGACTTTACCTTTTGTGTTGTCAATTTCTTCAATACTGCCGATAAAGTCAGCAAATGCTCCATCTGTAATTTTTACTGCTTCTCCAATACTAAAGGAGCTCTGGTAAGAAGGTTGTTCTACTTCCATGAATTTCATAATAGCTTTAACCTCACTCTCTGGGAGAGGTCTAGGATACTTATCTGTTTTGACAAAGCCTCGTACACCTTCAGTATTTCTTACAATATCCCAAGTATGAGGATCAATTTCCATTTTTACAAGGACATATCCTGGGAATAGCTTGTCTGATGTAACATCTTGTTTACCTTTTTTAAGAACTATTTTCTTCTGAGTGGGTACTAATATCTCCTCTATTTTATCCTCTAAGCCAGTTGCTTCTATCCTCTGTTTTAGTTCCTTCTGGATACTATTCTCATATCCTGTCCTAATGTTTAATACATACCATTTTGCATTTGGATTACTTTTCTTTTTACTTTTTTTCTTTTCAGCCATTACTAGTTAATGTTATAAATTCATAAATTTGTTTAGACCCCACTGAAAAAAGAGGTCTGCACCGAGTATTACAAGTGCAATTATAGCACAAAACACTATGGTATAGATGGTTAATTGGATTAACTGTACAAAAGTTATTTTCTCAGTTTGTTTTAATTCATTTGTAATTTTTTTTATTATACTCATTTTCTAATTATTCTTTTGGCAGGCCCACTCCGGTTCGAACGGAGAACTACGGTTTTGGAGACCGCTGTTTTACCAGTTAAAACTATGGGCCCTTAACTATTAAACAGCGTATATTATTTTATCTTTGTCTCCTTATGTAAAGTATGTTTATGACAGTAGCCACAATATTTCTTTTTCTCCATTTTTTCCTTCATATTTTTTGACTTGTAGCTAGTGTAGTTTCGTTTGTTACAAACTTCACATTTAAGTCCAATAATTTCTCTTTTTACTTTTGCCATAGTATTTTGGAATCAAGTTATCAGTAAGTATGGGAAATACAAGGTATTATATTCAAATATTCCTATTAGGTCAAATAGTATTTAAGATAAAAGCTGGATCTGAGAATCGAACTCAGGACCTCATTCTTACCAAGAATGTGCTCTAGCCAACTGAGCTAATCCAGCTTATGGTCTTAATTATACAACATTTGATAGTTCTGTAAATTACTTCTCTTTAAGTTCTGTAGTCTTTTTTAAGAAATATATCCAAAGAGGTATAGTAGTAATCATTGTTGCTGTACTCATTGCAGGGGCAGAGGGAGAGTAATACATATCGGGAGAGGGTTCAAAAAGGAAAAAGCTAGTAAGAAGATAAATTGTAAGAGGGATTAGAATAATTGTAAGGAGGCTATAGAGCAGGAGAGAGAAAAACAGGTATGCTTTCTTTATCCAAACAATTGACTTCTGTTTACTAATTCTTGATATCGCATATCGATGCATCCCAAAAAGGAGTGACATTGATACTATTAAACTAATACCTGTAACAAGCTCAGTCTTTCTCTCTGATTTATCAAAGCAGAAATCCTCATTATAGAATCTCATTACTTCTCCAGAGTAACACTCTTGGAACTCTTCGGAATCTCTGTAATCGATAGAGTCTTTTTCTTTATTAGCAGTACTGAGTGTGTAGGAGAACGGTATTGATATTTTGTAAGAGAGTGATACTTTAGAGGTTAGTCCAATACCGATTACCAATACACCTAAGGTAATGAAAGAGATAAGGTAGAGATAGAGTTGTAGTAGAGTATGAGAAGAGATTTTTAAATTAGGTGTTTTCTGTTCTTTTTTCATATTTATAATTATATATATTAGCACACCGATTGCAAGAAAGAAGGTAAGAGGAAAGAGAAAGAGAATTATGAGTCCCATATTATGCTAAATAATAATTTATTATTAATTTCCATACTCCTTTATCTGTTTATACATTATCTTCCTTATACTTCTTAATTCAAACACTGCTGATTCTATGGTTGATATTGCATCAACAAAGATAGTACCGTTATACTTCTCTTCCTGTTGAAGTCTTAATACATGTTTACTAAATTGCTCTCTGATCATAGAGGATATCTCTTCTTCTTTCTCTTTAATTAAGAGTAATCGTTTCTCTGAGGTGTTAATAATATTTTTTTGGATAGATTGGAATAACTCTATCAGTTTGTTGTGTATAGCGGTAAGTTTTTTAATATCTACCTCACTCCGTGATATACCTAATTTATGCATTCTTAGAAAGACCTCTGAGAGATCTTTCCCGATGTCTCCTAACTCCTCTATAGTATTAGATATCTTTATTAAAGAGATAGTGCTGTAAGCATTCTTAGGACTTAATTTGTTTTTAGAGAGTTCTACTATTGCTTTGGTAATTTCTGAATCGAGATAGTCATTAAGTGTTTCATACTTTGCAATCTCCATCTCTAAGTTAGAGGTTGGAGAGTGGTAAAGAACAAGAGCTTTTTGGTATAGTTTAATTGTAATTTCAATGGAGTAAGAGATCTCCATTTTAATATTGTTTATCCTCTTCTTTGGTTTCCCTTTAAAATTGTTTTTAAGATGTTTTGTTTTGAGTAATATCTCTTCCTCTTCTCCTTTTACAATGTATCCGATTAGTTTCTCAAATGAGGAGAGAAACAGGAAGAAGAAGAGTGCCGTGATAAAGTTAAAAAGAAGGTGGGCTAATGCTGTTTGAGTACCAGGGTCAAGTGATAGAGATTGGATAGTCGAGAGGAAAGGGGATAGCAGGAGCATGAATACGGTCGTACCAAAGAAGTTAAAGAGAAAGTCAGCCATTGCAACTCTTTTCGCAAAAAGATTAAGCTTAGCTGAGATGATTAGTGATGTAAATGTAGTACCTAAATTGGCTCCGAGAATCATTGGAATTGCTACCTCTATTGGTACTAAGCCACTCTGTGCTAATACAACTATTATTCCTGTTGTAACAGAACTAGAGTGTATTATTGCAGTAAACAGAGCACTAACAAGGTAAGCTACTAAGGGGCTTGAGATATTTGCAAAGAGGCTTATTACTACAGGAGAGGATTTCAGAGGTTCAATTGTAGAAGAGAGCAAGGAGAGAGAAAATAGTAGAAACCCTATATGGAATACAGGCTTACTAATTATTTTCATTTTCTTACCGATGATACCTAATAGAAGACCGATAATCATTAATGATGGAGCAAGAATAGTGGAGTCTACAAGCACAAGTAAGGCTGTAATTGTTGTTCCAATATTACTTCCGAGTATTATCCCTAAACTGTTGTAAAATGGGATGATTCCCATATTAACAAGCATTATTGTTATTACAGATACCGCTGTACTTGATTGAATTAATGCGGTTAATACAGTTCCAAAAAGAGTTCCACTGTATTTGTTCCTTACTAATTTAACAATAATATTTCTAAATTTTGTTGAAGCTAATTCTTGGAATTCTTTCCCGAGTGTTTTAGTAGCATAGAGAAACAGTATTAGGGCAGAACTAAAAGCGAGGGCAATTTGTAAGTATTCGGATTTTAATATATCCATATGTTAATGTAGCATAAATTGACAAGAAATACACGATATTTCGCTGGGTACTAACCTCTTTTAGTGATAAAAATGCAGAGGACTGGATTTGAACCAGTGTATCCCGAAGGAGTCGGATTTACAGTCCGATGCGTTTGACCGCTCCGCCACCTCTGCATGGAGCCGAAGGAGAGATTCGAACTCTCGACCTACTGTTTACAAAACAGTTGCTCTGACCAACTGAGCTACTTCGGCAATACAAAAGAGAGTTTAATATATATGTGAATGATAGTCAATAATCGCCCCAGCTGGAGAGGGATCGTAGAGCTCTTCAAAATGAAGTGGATTCCCTCAGCCCAAACCCAAAGGTTTAGGAGATTTTGGAATTCCATGCTCTTGCTTACGGAGCTACGAACCTCTATATCCAACTGGGACACTATATTTTACAGTATATTATTGAAGATGGCAAAAAGGTTAGAAGCCTAAAAAGGTGAGAATGAGTGTCAGAGTGTTGTTGATAAAAGAGAAAACAAATTTAGAGAGAGGAGAGAAAGGCATTACAAGAAGCAAGATGAGAATCAGAGAGTATCTCTCTAACTGTTCCCAATGGTATCTTAATTTTTTAGGTAGTATGCCTCTTACTATTTTATGACCATCAAGAGGTGGAATAGGGAGTAGATTGAAAACTGCCAAGGCAATATTTATAGTGGTGAAAGTATATAGTAGAAATACTATAAGCACCCAGGTGTCTTTTATTAAAAAATGGTTAATTAATGCTACTACAATAGCTACAATTAGATTAGAGATAGGCCCTGCCAATGCAGTAAGTGCAGTGTATAATTCCCTTTTTTCAAAATTGTATTCATTAATAGGTACAGGTTTACTCCATCCAAATCTAAAAAATATCATTGATATTACCCCTATTGGGTCAATATGTACTAATGGGTTTAGAGATAATCTACCCTCCATCTTAGCGGTAGGATCTCCCAATTTGTAAGCAACATATCCATGAGCATACTCATGAATTGTTGATGCAATTAATATTGATGGTAGTGCTATCAATATCCAGTAGATAAGTTGTTCTGTTGATGAGAATAAAAGCATAAATCCACTTGCTAAATAGTAATCTTTTTGATAATATCATGCAGCAAGTTAATCTTCAAATATATTTGCTATGGCAAAAGTATGTCAATTATGTGGAAAATCTACACTCTCTGGGAGAAGAATCCAGCATCATCATTCGATAGGCTGGAAATACAAGGCACCAAAAACTACTAGAACTTTTAAACCTAATCTAAGAAAGATTAAGGCAGACATAGATGGAGATATTAAGAGTATCACTGTGTGTATGAAGTGTTACAAGAGGCTAAGAAAAGAAGCTCAGGAGTAATTATATATTTTTCTCTCGTATAGAATTAGTATTAATGGTAAAATCATTACTGTTAACATGATAGTTTGAAGGTATGTTCAATTTTAAACCACCTTGGGAACTGTTTACCTATGATTTAGGCTTAGACTTAGGTACTGCAAATACAATAGTGTATCTGAGAGGTGAAGGTATTGTAGTATCCGAACCGTCTGTGGTTGCAATTGAGAAGAAGAGCAAAAGGGTTCTGGCAGTAGGACACAGTGCAAGAGAAATGATTGGTAGGACTCCGGCTAATATTGTAGCAATTAGGCCTCTGCAGGATGGTGTAATATCGGATTTCGATACTACACAAGCTATGATACATCACTTTATTAAAAGTGCTCACTCTAATTACATTAAGGGTTTCAAAATTCCTAAACCAAGAATTGTTGTAGGAGTTCCTTCCTCCGTTACAGAAGTTGAAAGACAAGCTGTTATTGATGCATCTAAAACTGCAGGAGCAAGAGAGGTCTTTATTGTAGAAGAAGCTATGGCTGCTGCGATAGGTGTAGATTTACCTGTTGAGGATGCATCTGGAAGTATGATAGTAGATATTGGAGGAGGTACTTCTGGTATTGCAATTCTCTCTCTGGGTGACATTGTTGTTGACAATACTATTAGAGTAGCAGGAGATGAGATGAATCAAGATATTGTTGACTATGTAAGGGAGAAATACAATATATTAATAGGGGAGAGAACAGCTGAGGATGTTAAAATAGAGATAGGTTCTGCAGCTCCTCTGAAAAATGAAAGGAGTGTTCAAGTACAGGGAAGAGATCTTCTAACAGGTTTACCAAAATCTATTAAATTTACTAGTGTAGAGGTGAGAGAAGCAATAAATGTTTCTCTTAGTCAGATTACAGATGCTGTAAAAGATGCGATAGAGGATACTCCACCTGAACTTCTAAGAGATATTTATAGAGATGGAATTTTTGTAGCAGGAGGGGGAGCCTTAATTGAAGGTTTAGATAGATATTGGAGAAATGAATTAAATATGGCAATTAATATCGTAGAAGAACCGATGGCTGCAGTTGCAAGAGGTACAGCTAAAATGTTAGATCATATCGATCTTCTACAGAGAGTACAGAGATCTTGGGAAGAAATTATTTAACCTAGTATTACAATGGAAGATGAAAAAATCTTTAAAAAATACAGCTACCTCTTCTGCTTACTATTCTCTGTAATACTATTTTTCTTTGGACAGACTTCTTTTAGTAAGAGTATTAAATATCCATTTTCATATATTTTTAACCCAATATATCTCTCTGCAACTCAAGCAGGTCACTCAGTTAAGAGCTGGGCAGAAGCACTGTTGGATGCTTCATCATATATTCAGGAATACAATACGATGAGAGAAGAGATTGTAAGATTAAAGATTGAGAATTCTGAAAGGTTACTAGATTATGAAGAGTATAATTCTTTAAAAGAGCACATATCTAATGCAGATAAGAAAGGCGAATATACGGAAGCGAAGATTCTACATCTTACAAATCAGAATGAGATTATTCTAAATAGAGGAGCTGATAGTGGAGTTAAAAAAGGAGATGCTGTAGTTATTGGGAGAGTGTTTGTAGGTCTAGTGATTGATGTAAATCCTAAGACATCTCTAGTACGATTACCTCTACACACTTCTAGTTCGTATGAGGTAGTAGTTATTCCATCTACAGTGAATTTAAATGAGAAATTACATTTAGATAGTTTTGTTGTATCAAAAGGTGTTGTACTTGGGAAAGGAGAGGAGATCAAGATAGAGAATCTAGGTATTAATTCTTCAGTAAATAGTGGTGATATAGTGTTACTTAAGGATGAAAAAGTAGAAGACATATTAATTCTAGGAAGTCTAGTAGGGATTACTTCTAATCCTGCATCTACACAGAAAAATGGAGTAGTTGAACCGATATTTGATTATTCTAATATATTAACAGTATTTATTAAGACTAAATAATGAAAAAGGTATTACTTTTTACAATAGGTTTTCTTCTTTTAGTATTTTTTGAAAGTTTTCTTTTACATGTATTTTCCTTCTCTCTTTTTATTATCTTAGTACTATCATCTTGGAAGAAGATAGAAGACTTACCTTTCTATCTTTTTATTACTCTTTTTTCAATAGTGTTTGATACTGTACTTCACACATCATTAGGTCTGCATATGATAGTTATAGCTCTGGTGCTTCTTGTTACACACCTTCTGTGGTATCTAATACCACGAGACGGAGTTTTCGGATTTATACCTGTATTCTTATCTGTATTTCTTTACTATATTCTCTCTTATCTTCTTATCTCTCTACTTCAAGATCGTGTTCTAATCCCTTTTACATGGGATTTTGTGTTAAATACTTTTATTAAATCATTACTCTCTATTCCTGTATATTTAGGAATTCAGAGAGGTATCTCCTTTTTTAGAAAGGATGATACAGGAGGAAAAATTAAGTTAAAATAGATTATGGATAGAATTAAGATAGATAAAAAACTTAATGAGAAGCAGTTACATAAACCAATAGTAAAGAGAAGGAGTATTAGCAATGGTAAGAGAACTGTACTAGCTAGGTTTGTAAAGAATTCTGAAGAGAGAGCAGAGATATCAGCATGGAATTTCATATATGTTTTCCTCCTTTTTATTACAGTATTTACCCTCCTTATACTTAGTATTGCAAATTTACAGATAATACAAGGACAGGAGATGCTGGATAGGTCTTACAACAACAGAGTTAGAACAACTCCTCTTAAGGCGTATAGAGGAGTGATTTTTGACTCCAATGGGGAGAAACTGGTGGAGAATATCTCATCTGTGAACGTATATATCTCTCTAGAGCCTTTCATACAAGATATAGGTGGATTAGACAATACAGAAGTTGAAAGGGTGCTTACTCTTGTAGAAGAGATTCTCGGTGATAATTGGAAAAAGGAAGATGGAGAGGAGATATATACTTCGCTTTTTGATAGATTTATTTCTAAATATCAAGGTAATCCATATGTGAATAAGATACTTCTTGCTGTTGATGTTGACAATGATAGTGTAATCAAGATTAAAGCTAATTTGGAAGAATTAAGAGGTGTAAGTATAGATAATGGGAGTAAAAGGCAATATGTTGGTGGGAACCTGTTTTCACATATACTGGGCTATACAGGAGAGGCCTCATCAGAGGATTTAGGTGTATTTGAGGACCTTCTAAGTGGGGATATTGTTGGTAAAACAGGAGTAGAGAGGTACTATGAGGATACTCTGAGAGGTGTTGATGGAAAATTAGTAGAGGAGATAGATGTTTTTGGAAGAAGTGTTTCTAGTAAACCGTATGTTGTTTCTGAAGCTATCTCTGGTAAAAGTTTGTATCTCTCTGTAGATGGAAATGTTCAGAAGAAGATGTATGAACTAATTAAAGATGCAGTTAAGAAGTACTCTGCAGTTGGTGGTGGTGGTGTTATTGAAAATGTTAAAACAGGCGAAATACTAGCTATTGTCAGTTACCCTTCATATGACAACAATCTCTTTGTGGGAGGCATATCACAGAAAGATTTCGATAAGTTACAGAACAATACAAGATACCCTCTCTTGAATAGAGCAATTGCAGCTCAGATACCACCAGGTTCTACATTTAAAACAGTAGTTGCAG
>JAAZIL010000053.1 GCA_012800885.1 Candidatus Dojkabacteria bacterium | reverse complement strand
GTAGAATCCCCTTATCAATGGTATTAGTTTTACTACTGTAGAGATACCTCTCCCTATTAGGAGAGAGAAGAATCTCCATGTGTCTTTTCCTTTTGTTAGTTGTAATACTTTCTGTCCAATAGCAGACTCTGCCCATATTATTCCAAACAGAGAGAGGAAGGTCATAATTCCGATTAATAGTACTGCTAATGGTATCCCTACAAAAGTTATTAGTAACAATACTATGGGTATCGGTATTGCAAATAATATTATCATTCCTGTTATGTAGCTTTTAAGAAATTCAGTCCATGAGGATATTATCTTTTTCTCTATCTGTAGTGTTTTAACAGGTGCAGATACAATTAGTAATGTACCTACAATATACATTCCTAAGAAGTTAATTATTATTAATCCTAGATTAAATCCAATGAAATCCTCTTTTGAAAATGTAAATTTCTCTACAATATCTTTACCGTTTGTAAATATAGAGGTGTCAAATTGTCCCTGTATATCATTAGGATCAATACTGTAGTTATCAGTCATAGCTAAGAAGTCTCCACCTACCTGTGCAGTTGATACTAACTGTCCTACAAATGCCCTTACATCATCTCCAACATTACCTTCTAGTTTACTTGAGCCTGCTAATATAAACAGATCGTTTGTAATATTCCCATTAATATTTGTTACAATTCCACCTGCATATGTATTACCCTCTACTGTAGAGGTTATACTCACATTACTTCCTAGTGTGAATATATTTCCATATATATATCCATCTACTGTTACTGTAGTACCTAGTAGATAAAGGTCTCCAGAGATAGTACCACTTAAGAGTACTTTCTGACCTATTGCTACTACATCACCATCTACTACACCATTTATTGTAATATTTTCTCCCATTACATAGAGATTGTCTTCTACAATAGCATCTTTCTCTAGTATATAGTCT
This sequence comes from Candidatus Dojkabacteria bacterium, assembly GCA_012800885.1. GTDB lineage: Bacteria > Patescibacteriota > Dojkabacteria > SC72 > SC72 > UBA5209. Next base: position 10,678 of record JAAZIL010000053.1, on the reverse strand, counting down.
CCTTTCTCTATTTTAGCAGCGTGGATAGGAGTTAATAGAGAGAAAAACAACAGTAGGGAAGCAATTAATATCTTTTTACTTTTTGATTTAATCATACTAATTAATATCAACTTATATACTATTATTGTAACACAAATATGATTAATTACAGAAGTGTTCTAGTTTCTATATGATTATGGTACTATGCTGATATATAAATTTACGATCTTTTTCTTATGCGTGTTCTTGTTACGGGTGGATGTGGGTATATTGGTAGTCATACTGTTATCGAACTTCTAAAAAGCAACTTCGAAGTAGTAGTTATTGATAATTTAGAAAACAGTAAAACAGATATTCTTGATAAGATTAATGAGATAACAGGTAAAAAGGTTCGGTTTGTAGAAGGAGATTTGAAGAATGAATCTGATATTGTCAATGCATTAGAAGGTGTAGAAGCAGTAATACATTTTGCAGCATACAAGAGTATTACAGATTCAGTAAAAGAACCTCTTAAATATTTTGAGAATAATGTCTTAGGTACATACAACTTATTAAAAGGAATGGATAAATACAGTGTCTCAAAGATAGTATTCTCTTCATCCGCAGCTGTATACGGTAATCCAGTTCATATCCCAGTTAGAGAGAGTGATATGATAAATCCTCTTTCTCCCTATGGTCGAAACAAATATTGTATGGAATTACTGTTAGAAGATTGTAAGAATATTGGGATACAACATGTTGCACTGAGATATTTTAATACAGCAGGTGCCCATGAGAGTGGTAAGATAGGTGAAGATCCAGATGCTTTGGGGAATTTAATCCCTAGAGTATTTAAAGCAAGTAAGGGTGAATATCATTTAATGATTAGAGGAGATAAATATGATACTAGGGATGGAACAGGTATTAGGGATTATGTTCATGTTTCTGATTTGGCAGAGGGGCATGTAAAGGCATTACAGTGGTTAAGCAGAGAAGGGAGCAGTAATGTTTTTAATCTCTGTTCAGGAGAAGGGACTACGGTAATGGAGATAGTAAAAGGAGTTGAATATGTTACAGGTAGAGAAGTAGATTATGAAATTGTAGAATCAGATCCAAGTGAGGCGGTAATTGTTACTGGTAGTTACAGTAAGGCTAAGAAGTATCTTAATTGGGAACCAAAAAGAAAGATTGATAAAATATTAGAGGATGCTAACAGGTGGTATAATGCGGCTTGCTAATCTGTTGTTAGTATTAAAGAGGAGTATAGAAGAGATTTTAATATAATAGAATCAGAATGAACACTTTAGTTGTAATAGTAAATCATAACGGTAAGAAACTTCTTCAAAGAAGTATATCTTCTCTACTAAATACAGAGTCTGTTGTCTTTGATATATGTGTAGTAGATAACAATTCTTCTGATGATTCAGTAGATTTTCTTAAAAAAGAATACCCAGGGATATTACTTGTTAAATCTAGTAAGAATCTTGGGTATGGTAGAGCACATAATTTAGCATATCAGTACTATCCTAACTATGATTACTATCTCTTTTTAAATAATGATATTACAGTATCTCCTAACTGGTTGGATAGTATGTTTACACTTCTTAAACAAAAAGAGAGTATAGGTGTAGTAGGACCTAAAATACTCCTTTCTAAAAAGAGAGAGGGTAAGTATGTAATTAATTCTGCAGGTATGGATATTGATAAACACTATTTAGCATATGATAGATATGAGGGAGAGTATGATAGTTCTAAATACAGTATAACTGAAGAAGTAGACGGTATATGCGGTGCAGTGATGTTAATACCGAAAGAAGTATTTGAGAAAGTAAAAGGATTTCATCCTAAGATGTTCCTCTACTATGAAGATGTAGATCTGTGCTTAAGGATTAGAGATAAAGGCTACCATATATATTACTGTGGTAATTCAGTAGTGTATCACGAGCATATGGCATCTACAGAGGGTATGGGAAGCTACAGAAGGAATAGAATGAATATATTTAATAGGTATGTTAGCATTAGAGATAGGTTAGGTTTGTTTATAGCAATTAGAGAAACTTTATGGTATCTTTACTCTTGGATAGTATGGAAGATCCTTTATTCAAAAAATATTACTTTAAAACAGTATCTAGATGATAAGTAAGAATGATATAGATCTTTACAAGCAGTTTGTTAAAACTATTTTTAAGATGAGATACAAAGGCTCTTTCTTAGGTTTTCTATGGGTACTACTTAAACCTTTCTTTATGTTTATCATCCTCTTTGTAGTATTCTCCTCTGTATCTAGTTCTGTGGGTGATTTAACATCAAAACAGTACGCTGTATATCTCCTCTCTGGTTTAGTTGTTTTTACCTTCTTTAATGAAGGCATGTTATGGGGATTGGGCTCTATTATGGAGAGAGCTGATTTAATTGTAAAGATTAATTTTAAAAGAGAGATAGTTGTTATTAGTGCTTTAACAATGGCACTTATTAACTTCGGTATTAACCTCCTTATTATAGCGGTCATCGGTACTATTCTTGGAATACAGTTCTCTCTGTTAGGTGTATCATATATCCTCCTGATTGGATTAACTATGTTTCTAGGTATGTACGGTATATCATTCTTTACAAGTATATGGATGGTATATGTAAGAGATTTAGCACATATTATGGAGTTAGTACTTCAACTTATGTTCTATGCATCAGCAGTATTTTTCCCTGTAGAGATGATTCCTGAGAGATACCAATTTATTGTTAGGTATAATCCTATTGCAATATATATACAGACTGTAAGAGAGGTGTTAGCACACGGTAATATTACTCATACTAAGTTTGTTTTGCTCTCTTTCTTGGTATCATTACTACTAATACTAATAGGTAATATATATTTTAAGAAGAAGATATTAAGAGTAGCAGAGAATTTTTAATATGGAAAATATCGCAATAGAAGTAAAAAATGTAAGTAAGAGATTTAAGATACCTGTTAAAGGTCACTCTAATACTCTACAAGAGAAGTTTCTTAATCCTTTTCAGAAGGTACAGTACAGAGAGTTTGATGCACTTCGAGACCTCTCTTTTAGAGTAAGAAAGGGTGAGTTCTTTAGTGTAATAGGTCCTAATGGGGTAGGTAAATCTACCCTACTTAAAATAGTTTCTCAGATATATATTCCAGATAAAGGGAGTATAAAGATAGATGGTTTACTTGTCCCTTTCTTAGAATTAGGAGTAGGTTTTAATCCAGAACTTAGTGCAAGAGAGAATGTCTACTTAAATGGTACTATTCTTGGTTTAACTAAGAAAGAATTAGATAAATGTATAGATGAGATTTTTGATTTTGCAGAACTAAGAGAATTTGCAGATATGTCAATAAAGAATTTTTCCTCTGGTATGGCTGTGAGATTAGCATTCTCTATTGCTATTAGAGTTAAATCAGATATATTAGTACTTGATGAGGTATTAGCAGTGGGTGATGCTGAGTTTCAGAAGAAGTGTTACAACTATTTTGATAGTATTAAGGGTAAGAAAACTATTCTCTATGTATCTCATGCACTAGATTCTGTAAGAAAGTATTCAGATAGAGTACTCTGGTTAAAAGAGGATAGGAGCTATGAGTTAGGAGATGCATTAGAGATTGTTGATAAGTATACTAAGAGTTTTAGTTAGTATTATGAATATAGTGGATTTTTTCAAGAGGTTTTTAAAAAGATTACCGATATATTCTGCACAAGTTAAACATATTCTGAAAAAAGAAGGGGTTTTCTCCTTACTATCTAAATCTTTTAAGAAAGTATCTAGATTTTTGTTCTCAAGAGGTGAGATAGGAAGATTAAATACTATTCTGTATAGAGAATGGATGGAGAATGTAGAGAGTGAGTATCTAAATACAGAGAGTATGGAGAAGGGTTTTAAATTACTTAAAACTAAACCTAAGTTTAGTATTGTATTTCCTGTATGGAATAAATCAGAAGATATGTTAAGTATGGCTCTAGAATCTGTTACTAACCAGATATATGATAATTGGGAGTTATGTATATCTGATGGTTCAACAGAGAGGATAGAAGAAACAAGAGAGTTTTTAAAGAAGTTTCAGAGAGAGAATCCAGAGAGAGTTAAATTTTCTACTATAGATATTAAGGGTATTAATATTATTGAGAATAGTAATAATGCTATTAGTATGGCAACAGGAGAATATATTGTTTTTATGGATTGTGATGATGAGATATCACCTAACTGTTTACTAGAGTTAGCAAAGAGTATAGAGGGGAATCCTAAAGTAGATTTTCTCTACAGTGATTTTGACAAGATAGATTTAGATAGTAAAAGATTTGATCCCTCTTTCTGGCCTGATTGGTCACCACATACTCTTACTTCACAGATGTATACCACTCATATTACTTGTTACAGAAGAGAGGTATTAGAGAAGCTAGGAGGCTTAGTAGAGGGTACAGAGGGGGCACAGGATTGGGATTTGGTATTGAGATATGTAACTGAGTATCATATGAAATGGAATGTAGTACATATTCCTAAGGTTCTCTATCACTGGAGAGTGTATCCTGGTTCTACTTCACTCTCAAGTGGTGGAAGTAAGGAGTGGGCGTATGAGAATCAGAGGAGAGTACTGGAGAGATATTTAGAGAGAAGAAAATTAAAGGGAGAGATAGTAGAGGGTGCTTTTGAGGGTTCATGGAGGGTTAAGTTTAAGATTATTAATAATCCTAAGGTTAGTATAGTGATACCTACTAAGGACAAGGTAGAGTATTTAAAGAGGGCAATAGATAGTGTTAAAGAGCATATAAAGTATAGTAATTATGAGATTGTTGTTGTAGATAACAGGAGTGAAGAAGGGGATACTAAGAGATACTTAGATGAGATTAGAAAAGATGGGGTGAGGGTATTAGAATATGACAAACCTTTTCATTTTGGGAAACTATATAACTGGGTTAGTAAAAAGATAGATGGAGAGTATATGTTACTACTTAATAATGATATTAAGGTTTTAAATGATTATTGGTTAGAGAGTATGTTAGAGTGGTGTCAATTACCAGAGGTAGGTAGTGTAGGTGGTAGGTTATACTATCCTAATGGTAAGATACAGCATGCTGGTGTGATAGTGGGGGCTGGTGGAGCAGCGGCCCATTCTCATAGACTGTTGAGTAAACACAGTCTTGGTTATGAGGGTGCAGTAGTTAATGTAAGGAACTATTTAGCTGTAACAGGGGCTTGTATGATGGTTAAAAGAGAGTTGTTTCTAAGTATGAATGGTTTTAATGAGGAGTTTGATCCTGCTTATCAGGATGTAGATTTTGGTATTAGGTTGTATCATGAGAGAGGTTTGTATAATATATATACTCCATATGCAGAGTTAATACATTATGAATCTGTTAGTAGATTTGAAGACAAAGAATTAGAGAGAGATGAAGTTAATGCAGAGAGATTAAGAGAGAGATGGCCAGAGTATATAGAGTGTATGGGTGGTAAAGATCCTTTTTATAATATTAATTTGAGTTATGCTCATGAAGATTTTAGGATTAGGAGATAGTGCTAATGTAACTGTTTCTTTCTTTTTTCTTCAGGTTTATCCATTTTATTAGTTTCAGTATTGTATGTCCTACTTTCACAGTAATTTAGTTTCTCAGAGATAACTTGTTCAAATGTTTTTGTATTATGGAATTTCTCCATAATATTTGCTATTTTACATACAAATACTAATACATCACAACACTCTATAAGTACATCTTCCCATTCTTTTTCTAAAATAGCTTTGAATACTTCTCCTGTTTCTTCACCTAGTTTTAATGTGGCAATGTTTAATGATTTATCATAATCATTAGATATACCTTTTCTTCTTGAGAAATCTTTTTCCCATTCTTGAATATCTTTAATATTCATATATCTCCTTTCTTCTCAATTTAAATGCTTTCTTAGAGATGATATTACTTAGAGAATCTATTTGCAATATGAAAGGGTATAATAGATAATCAAAGGATACAAAAATATAAACTTAGATATATCAGTCACAAGCAATGAATAGACGAGATGTCAAGACAATAACAAAATTAGTAGAAGAAGAGTATAACAAAAGATACAAACAAATTAGCCAGTTAAACAGATGCTCAAAATGTTTACTTCCTGAGACTATGCCTTTTATAGAGTTTGATAAGAATAATGTGTGTAATTACTGTAGAGATTATGGAAAGATAGGGTATGAAGGTGCAAAAGCACTCGAAAAAAAGTTAAAGACCTATCGAAGAGATACCGATAAACCAGATTGTATTGTAGCATTTAGTGGTGGCAGAGATAGTAGTTATGCACTCCATTATCTGGTTAAGGAGATGGATATGAATCCTTTAGTTTATACCTACGACTGGGGGATGATTACTGATGTAGGCTTTAGGAATATGGATAAGATGATAGATAAGTTAGCGGTTAAAAGCGTAGTAATTAAGGCAGATATAGATAGAAAGAGAAAGAACATTCGGCTAAATATTAATGCTTGGTTAAAACGTCCAAATTTAGGTACAGTACCACTTTTTATGGCAGGTGATAAACAGTTTTTTTATCATGCGGCAAAATTAAGTAGAGAGAGAGGTTTAGATTTAGTAATTCTAAGTGAGAATTTATTGGAAGTCACCTATTTTAAAACGGGTTTCTGTGGAGTTAAACCTAAACATTTGAAGGGCAAAAAGTTTTACATATTAAATGTAGGTTCTTTACTTAGACTCCTTTCTTTTTATGGGAAGGAGTATCTACTTAATCCTTTGTATATCAATAGTTCATTATTAGATAGTATTGCAGCATTTAGTTCATATTACGTTATGCCACACAATCATCTATCTCTATTTTCATATATAGAATGGGATGAAAATCATATAGAAGATGTCTTGATTAATCAATATGGTTGGGAAAGAGCCACTGATACGGATACAACATGGAGAATAGGTGATGGTACAGCGGCCTTCTATAACTATCTTTATTACATTTTAAGTGGTTTTTCGGAAATTGATACATTTAGGAGTAATCAAATAAGAGAAGGGAAGATGGATAGGGATGAAGCATTAACTAAGGTTAATAAAGAGAATAGGCCTCGTATAGAGTCTATGATTTGGTATGCGGATGTAATAGGTTTTGATTTGTTAGAGGCATTAAAGATTATACATAACGAGAAACCTTTGTATGAAAAAAATAATTAATACGCTACTTCTCAACTAAAATAAATGTCCAAGGTAATGGTGTATGAATATATCTGATTCTATATCCAGTCTTTTTTAGAAGTTGTGCAAATTTCTTTGGAGTCCAAGCATTAATATGGTCAGGCGTACTGCCAAACCTAGTTAAATATTTTCCTCTTGCCAAATTCATTATGCTCCAAATAGGCTCATTAGGTACTGAGAATAATCCAAATTTTTTATTTATCCTAAAAATCTCGGACAAAGCTTTCTCTGCATTAGGGATGTGTTCTAAGACCTCTAAGCAAATAACCAAATCAAATTCATTCTCCTTATATTTTAATTTTGTTGCATCATCTTGTTTTACTAGGACGTTTGTATACTTTTTGAGATACTCCTTGCGAATTGGGTACTCTATATTGGATATATCAGAAGAGATCAGTTTGGAGTTTGGGAAAAATGCAGCAAGTTTAGCAGACCAGTATCCTTCGCCTGCACCTATCTCTATAAGATTTTTTATTTCTTCTTTTTTAATTTCTTCTAATAGGAGATAGAAAATATTGGAATATTTGTTTATAAGATGCTTAACTATGGGGTTGGTTGAGGAGTATTTTACAGCCATATCACTTTCGGGATTAATGTAAGAAGTGTTTTTCATAATATATAAAGAATCATTTTATTTAAAGACAATGTACTTTGTTGTTAGGTATTTTAAAGGAAACAAACTAAACATTACAATATATGATGTTAAGTATGAATCTAAATGTAATTTGTTAAGGAGATAATAACAACCTGTGCTTAGAAATTGAAAGAAGACTATGTATAAAATATATTTTAAAATAGTATTTTTCGAATATTTTGTTTTAAACACAAATCTTAAATTTGAGATATAATCAAAAATAAGAAGTAAAAAATAAGATAGACTAAAAGATAAGGTATTAGATAATTTTAAGACTGATTGAAAAAACAACATTAATAATCCTAATGATGTATATCCTATTATACTTATAAGAATATACCTCATAATGTATGGAAGATTGTTTTTTATGTATAAGGCTATCGTTTTAAAATGAGTTTTCTTCTGGCTTGTTTCCATTTATAATGAGTGCTAATATCTTAAGCATTTTATACTAATTAGAGGAATTATCAAATAAGAACGAAAGAGATTGTAGTAGGAAGGTATGTAATTCTATATAAATGGTATAGTTATAAGAGTAATATAAATATATAAGAGAGCTTACTTTGTTAGAATTTTATATTAGTAAAAAGTTCAATTAGAAATAAATTTAAAATAAAATATAATGCAATTTAAAAAGATATTGAATTCGATTTCCTTTTATAGAATTGCACTTTTTTTCTTTTTCCTTGTTTTTTTCTTGGAGAGTCTTTTTTTTGCATTATATATAAGAGAAGCTATATTCCCAGATGAAGGACATCATTTGAGGTTGTCACAACTTTACTCAGAAACATACACGAATCTTAAAAACTCAGAAGAAAGTTATCATTTGGGAGACATAGAACATATCCCTTACTTGTATCATTGGATAGGGGGAAGAATACTCAATGTTAAGAAGGTAATATTCCCTTTCGTAGAAGATTTATTTGTTCTAAGGGTATTCTCTGTAATTCTAGGAGTTGTAAATTTATATATAGCATATCAAATAGTTAAAAGAGTAACAAAAGAGAAACTCCAACATGTTCTATTGATTGCTATGCTAAGTAGTACTCCAATGTTTTCTTTTATTTCAGCAGGAGTCAGCTATGACCCTCTAGTTTTTTTGTTTTCTTTTTTATCTATCCTCTTGACGCTCAAATTACTAGAGAGAAATTCTATTTCTCTGTTATTGTCTTTGGTTATTACAATGTTAGCAGGGATATTAACCAAAAAGACCTTCTTACCCCTGGTTGTAGTTATAATCTTCTTCCTCATTATAAAAACATTTCAAGAGAGAAAAGAGTATTTAAATATAATAAAAAGATCTTTAAAGGATAAAAGGGAACTCAGACATATCATATTTTTATTACTAGTTACATTTTTTTTCCTCTTCTTGTCCTTGAACTTATATTTGAGAAATATAATAAAATATAAGAATTTAATCCCATCTTGTACCCAAGTCATGCAAGAAGAAGATTGTATGAAAGACCCAGAATTTTTGAGAGATCTTGCTCTTCAAGAGAATGCACCTCCTCGAGCGGAACGATTGAAACCTTATTGGTATATACCACATTGGGTTTATCTTATGATAAATACGACATATGCTATTTGTGGGCACAAAGCTGTAAAGCTTTCTTACTCTCAATTTATCAGGTTTTTTATGATTATAATTTTAGGATTAATCATGTTTGTACGAAAGTACGATGTTAAAAACCCTAAGTATAACTTTCTAGTAATACTTTCTTTATTCTATACTTTCACTCTGATGTTTTATGTAAATTATCAAAGTTATTTATGGCGCGGAGTTATTGGCGTCGCTCTTCAAGGTAGGTATATTTTCCCTGTAATTGTTCCCATATATATATGTGTAATAGAGGGATTATTGTTATTTAAAAATAAATATATGAGAGTTACTATTTTTGGAGTTATATTATTTGTTTTTCTCTATGGGAATATTCCATTCTTTGTAAGAAATTTAACGGCAGATTGGTTTTTTGAGAATGCTGGAGATATAAGAACGGTTCTTAATGTCAAAGATTCCTTGTATATCATTAATCACAATATAAAAAGATTCTTACCTTAAATCTTACTCTTATAAAAAAGTATGTTCTTTGTTATTTCCCTATTTCATAATTTGTATTTTTCATCACACCTCTCAATTTAAATGTTTTCTTAGAGATGATATTACTTAGAGAATCTATTCGCAATATATCTCTGCAAGTTAACTGGTAAGAGTACTGTAGCAATTAATCTACATATAGTAAAGATACCATCTCCAAAGGTGAATTTAAAATCATATTCAAAAACGGCTTTCATTTGTATATAGAAAGAGTACCACTGTGTTTCTCTAATACGTTCTCCTGTTGCAGAGTCTTTTCGTACACGGTACTTAATTAGAGATTTAGGTATATTTCTATACTCACCAAATTTAGAAATTCTTACAATTAAATCATAATCTCTACATATAGGGAATTTCTCATCGTATAGTTGTGTTTTTAACAGTGCAGACATCCTCCACATAGATGCTGGGTGTGAGATAGGATTATATCTGACTATTGCTCTTCTAATATCTTTATCTGTTATGGGGTATGTTCTTCTATTTTTAAATTCTAGATTTTCATCACAGATGTCCATATATCCAGAGCATAGGATAATCTTAGGGTTTGACTCCATTAATATTACTTGTTCTTCTATTCTGTATGGGTATGCCCAATCATCTGAATCTAGTATTGCAATATACTTTCCAGTACACTGTTTTATCCCATTATTCATATTAAGGGATATTCCTAAGTTTTCTTTATTCTTGATTATTTTAATTCTCTTATCTTTTTTCTTATATTCTTTTAAGATGTTAACTGTATTATCAGAGGATGCATCATCACTTAGCATTATCTCTAAGTTTTTGTATGTTTGGTTT
>JAAZIL010000052.1 GCA_012800885.1 Candidatus Dojkabacteria bacterium | reverse complement strand
TTATATATATATTATTTATTTACCTAGTACAATTTTAATTATACAGGTTTAGAAATTTTTCTGTTTAAGGAGAAAGGGTCAGGCAATATTTAATGTTTTTCAGAGAGATATTTTTCTATAACTTTTATGTGCTTTCTATCTTTTTAGTTTTATCAGGTCTTCTAAAGATATGAAATTAAAGCCACTAACATCATTCCCGTTCTTAAGAATATTACTATCTAGTTTCTTTACTTTCTTCCATCCATCTTGTGTTACAAACAGATTTATGTCATTCAAAGTTTTTATCCTTTTAATAATTCTTTCTCTGTTGACACCGTGGGATTATATCATATCCGTAAGGATATATGTGGGGAATTGTTTAGACAAAATGATAAACTTTAATCCGAAATATCAATAGATACCCTTGTATTTTGAGAGTAATTCTTTTATATCCCTATTTATGATTCTATCCCAATGGCCCTATAGTATTGCACTTTCTTTTTCTTTTTTCTATAATATTTTGTCTGCTCTTTAATAATATTGGTTTATATCATATATAGATTTAATCTTTGATATATACAACCAATTACATCAGCGATAAAGTATGGATTGGTAGTATTGGGTGCTTTTAGTTAATTATTTATTTATATAGTTACTTAAAGGCACCAAATACTATTAGGGCTTAAGGAGGGCCCTTAAACATAAATATCATGGATATAAATATAGAGTTAAAAGAACTACTCGTATTGTTGGAACAGTTGCAGAGTTCTGCTACGGTTTTCATACGCTATTTTTCCTTTTCTGAAGGAGAAATGGAGTTGTCTTTCTCTGTTAGCGAAAGAGAAGGAGAGGGAAAAGTAGCGGAGGAAAAAATAAGGGAAGTTTTACGACAGTTTCCTAGTCGGTGGGTTACTGTTTCGAAGGGGATGTCATTCGATGATGGTATCGAATATGAAATTCGATTCCACCGCCTCCCTTGTTGCCCTATATCAACATCAACAGAGGTGAAAGACAAGTATGACTCCTTATTCCTAGTAATATCTCAGTTCTGGGGGTATCCTTATCCGATAAATATTCAACTTGAGGAAAGGAGCATTGTCCTTTTTATCCTCTCTTTCCACATGCCAAACCCACGGATGTTGGCTAAAAAAATAATTGCCTTACTTGATGAAGAGGGGCTATCATATTGTATCCAAAATGGATATGAAAGATATATCTCTCCACAAGAAAAAGAAATTTTATATTCCAAAGAGAGAGATCAAGGAATAGTTATATCCCTCGGATAGAAGCATTAAGAGACCCAGCCCTTTATGTCATTTTTATGACAAAAATCTTTATCGCTGGTGTTCTCTTTTATAAATATTTTTGTATTTATTAAAGAGATAGTACAAATCCTTTCCTTTTGTTTCTTTTTCTTTCATATCTTCCCTTCTTCCTGATATAATTCCATATTACAATGGAACAATTACCAAAATCATATAATTCTAATACAGAAACAGAGATATACTCTCTCTGGTTTAAATCTGGCTTAACCGACCCTGATAAGATGGGAGAGTATCTTAAGGAGAAAGAGTATGAAGTTAAAAAACCTTTCACTATTACATTACCACCTCCTAATGCAAATGCTAATCTACACTTAGGCCATGTATGTGGTTACTCTTTTCATGATGTAATGGGTAGATATATGAGAATGAAAGGACATCCAGTATTACTTCTACCTGGGAAAGACCATGCTGGTATACAAACTGAGAGTGTTTTTACAAAACATTTAGAAATGGAGGGAAAAACTAAAGAAGATTTAGGTAGAGAGAAGTTCTATGAAGAGATATATAAATTCTGTATGAAGAATGCAGAGAATGCTAGAGAACAGGAGAAACGAATAGGATTATCTGCTGATTTTAGTAGAGAATTTTTTACATTAGATCCTAAGTTAACAAAGATAGTATATGAGACCTTCTACTCTATGTTTGAGGAAGGATTAATATACAGGGATAAACGAATAATTAACCAATGTCCTAGTTGTATGACTGCACTTGCAGATATTGATACAGAGCATGAGTTAAAAAGAGGGATCTTTGCATATATTAAATATCCGTTAGTGGATAATCCAGATGAATATATTACAGTAGCAACAACAAGGCCTGAAACAATGTTGGGAGATACAGCAGTCGCAGTACACCCTAAAGATAAAAGATACTCCAAATATGTTGGTAAGAAGGTATTACTACCGATAGCAGATAGAGAAATCCCTGTAATAGCAGATGAAGAGGTAGATATGGAGTTAGGTACAGGTGCTGTTAAAGTAACTCCAGCACACTCTCCTGTTGATTTTGAACTAGGACAACGACATAACCTAGAGATTATAAATGTGATTAATGAGAAAGGCTTAATGGAAGGAGATATCCCTGAGAGATTTAAAGGTATGAAAACAGTAGAGTGTTCTAAAGCATTGGTAAAAGAGTTAGATGAGCAAGGTTTGTTAGAAAGGATTGAAAATACTGAACATGAAGTAACAGTATGTGAGAGATGTAGAAGTAATATCGAACCTATAATCTCAAACCAATGGTATTTAAATGTTAAATCTTTAGCAGAGGAAGCTCTAAAAGAATTGAAAAAGGGAAATGTCAAGGTATATCCAGAAGGACAACAGAAAGCATTAATTCATTTCTATGAGAATATTCAACCTTGGTGTATATCAAGACAGTTATGGTGGGGACAGAGGATACCAGTTTGGTACAGTGGAGGTAAGAAACTCTATGATTGGTTACTTGAAAACAAGGGTAGAGCTGTACAGGATTTTGAAAAAGAAACAGAAACTAAAGTAAACGGTACAGGAGAATTACACTTAGGAGAAGATAAGCCAGAATCTATTAATGGAGAAATATGGGAGAAAGAAGAAGATGTCTTTGATACATGGTTTAGTTCAGGACAGTGGCCATTCACTACCCTAGGAGGCCCAGATGGAGCTGATTTTAAAAAGTACTACCCTACTCAGATGATGATACATGCAAGAGATATTGTCTTTTGGTGGTCTGCAAGAATGATAATGATGGGATTGTACAGAACAGGACAGGTCCCTTTTAGAGATATTTTCGTAACAGGTATGATATTAGCAGATGATGGTTCTAAAATGTCTAAATCAAAAGGGAATAGTGTAGAGCCTAAAGAGATATTTGAGAGATATGGGGCTGATGCTCTAAGACTTTGGTATTACTCTGATGCATTACCAGGTAGCAATGCTCCTTTAAGAGAGGAGAAGATTAAAGGAAACAGAAATTTTGTTAACAAGATATGGAATGCAAGTAGATTTATAATAATGAATATTAATGAATCAGAGATTCCTAAGATATCTAAAGAGGAGATAAAAAAGACAGAGAAAATAGTTGAGACGGAGAAACATATTGTAAAGGTGAGTAGATATATTGAAAAATACCAGTTTAACCTAGGAGCAGAGAGTATTAGAGAATTCTTCTGGCATCAGGTATGTGATATCTGGATAGAAGAGATAAAGAGAGAGATACAGGGTCAAGAAATAGGTTCTCAGATAAGGGTGGAGAGATTAGCAGAGTTACTTTATATATTAAAGTTAAACCTTAAGATAATGCATCCCTTTGTTCCATTTGTTACTGAATCAGTATGGCAGGAATTAGTCTCATTAAACCTTGCAAGTAGTCTTTTAATGGAACAACAGATTTAGCGCTTACTTTGCAGTTTCCTGGAAGGTAGAGATGGAGAGAACCAGTGATATTAAAATCATTGTAGTTAATGGCTCTCTCCATCGAAGCGCAAGTAAAGACTAGCGACCGTTGCGCTTCAGAGATTGATCACCCCCTTTCTTTCTGCCTACCCCTCCAGTAGGTTTCTGCCTCCTCTTCTCTTCTTGTTTAGATTGAAGGGAAGAGAGTTTCCCCCTTCCTTTTGAAATAGAGAAAGTGGTCATGACACACCTCCTAACAATTATTAAATCATAAATACTCTCCTTTGAAAACATATTTTCTTTAATAGAGATTTAGATATATAATGAACCTATTATGGATAGAAAGAAACTCTTTATTACTACAACTCTTCCCTATGTTAATGCTGAACCACATATAGGTCATGCTTTAGAGTTTGTTCAAGCAGATACAATTGCAAGATATTTTAGAGAGAAGCTTGGTAAGGAGAATGTATTCTTTAATATAGGTACAGATGAGCATGGATTAAAGGTATATACAACTGCTCAGAGAGAGAATATGGATATTAGAGCTTTTGTTGATAAATACTCTCAGAGATTCAGAGATTTTTGTAAACTGTTTTTTGTAGAATATGATTATTTTTACAGAACTTCAAGTACTGATCACCATAAAGCAGCACAAGAATTCTGGAAGAGGTGTGAAGCAAAAGGAGATATCTACAAAAAAAAATACTCAGGACTTTACTGTTTAGGATGTGAAAGATTTATTACAGAGAAAGAACTAGTTGATGGTAAATGTCCTGATCACGGTATAGTTCCTGAATTAAAAGAAGAAGAGAATTATTTTTTTAGGCTCTCTAAATACAGGGAACATCTCTTAGATTGGATTAATTCAAATCCTGGTGTGTTAAAACCGAAACAGAAGCTAGAGGAGTTAAGAGCAATTATTAAGGATATTGAAGATGTTAGTATCTCAAGACAGAGAAAGAATCTACCCTGGGGGATTGAGGTACCAAATGATCCTGAACAAGTACTCTATGTTTGGTTTGATGCATTAACCAACTATGTAAATGTAGTAGGTTTTGGCTCTGATGAGAAGAAATTAAAGGAGTGGTGGCCAGGTATTCAATTGTTTGGTCCTGATAATCTCCGCTTTCAAGCAGTAATATGGCAAGGTATGTTAATATCTGCAGGTTTAGAGCATACTCTACGTCTTCTAGAGCACGGTATGGTACTTAGTTCAGATGGGACAAAGATGTCTAAAACGAAAGGAAATGTTATCTCTCCATTTGAACAAGAGAAAAAGTACAGCGCAGAGATTGTAAGGTTTTATCTCTTAACTGGAATCCTTACATATGCAGATTCAGCCTACAAAGAGGATGATTTAGTAAATATGTATAACTCTAGATTAGTGAACAATTTTGGTAACCTCCTACACAGGGTTTTACATCTAAGTAACAGATACAGTGTAGAGATAAATAATGAGAGTACTGTTGAGGAAGATTTTAAACAATCTGTATCTAAGTATGTTAGAGAGATAGAGGGATATTATAATGATTATGAGATTGCTTATGCAGGAGAGAGTATTGATAGACTTGCAGATTGGGGGAATAAATATATAACTGAGAGAGAACCTTGGGGAAGCAAGGTCTCTGCAAAAGAGAGAGAGAATATATTAAATAATCTGAGTTATTTACTCCAGTTAGTAATTCACTTTTACACACCAATTATCCCTTCTAGCTCTGAGTTGGCTAAGAAAGCCCTCTATGATAGAGAAAACATTATTCTTTTCAAAAAGATATAGTTTATATATAATAGAAGTACAACATAATTTAACTGCCTTATGTTTAAAAGAAAAGACAATCCAAAATCAATTGATTTTTTACAACCCGTAGGACAATCCGAGAAGGTTGTTCAAGCTTCTTTTGATTGGTTAACCACTATTGGAAAGACACTGTTAATAGCTACTCATTTAATTGTTTTGAGTGCATTTGTGTTTAGGCTTCTTAAAGATGGTAGGAATAATGATTTAACAAAGAAGATTAATGATCAAGTTAAAGTACTAGAGAATGATACATGGAAGAGAAGTGTAATTAAATATGAGAATTTACAGAGTTTGCTGAAAGATATAAAGGTTGTTAAGGGGGAACAAGAGGCAAACTCTAAATTAATAGCCGAAATACTAGATGGAGTCCCCTATACACTAGATATAGAGAGTATTTCTATTAAAGGTAAAAAGATTAGTATGTCGCTTAGAACAGTGGATTTTACAGCGTTAAAAAATTATGAAGATTCGCTTAAAAGTAATGAAGATTATTACAAAGATGTTAAATTTAATATTCAAAAGAAAGGAGATGAACTCCAAGTTTCAATATCTTTTGAAGTTATTGGAGAGATAAAATAAATATGGGAATAGCCGAACCAAGTCAAAAAACAGAATATGCTCAGATAATAAAGAAAGGAGCCTCAAAGAAGGTTGATATGGTTTTTACAGGCTTAACATTTATTGCAGCTACACTACTGATTGTTTTTGCAATTGTTCCAACTGTTCAAACAGTAAAAGATATTGATAGAGAGATTAAGAAGAAAGAACAAATGTCTGCCGCTTTAGGGAAAAAACTTGAAGCTCTTACGAGCTTAGATACACAGTATAATCAGAATAAAGAGATTTTTGATAGTTTAGAATTGATTTTTCCTACAACAAAAGAGTTTACACTTCTTCTGGCGAATATTGATGCTGTAACTCAGAGAAATAACTTTATTCTTCAATCAATAAGTTTTGCGGAATACAGAAATAGAGATTATCAAACTGAAGCTACTGTTCTTAATCCTTTCTCTGTTCGTTTATCTGTAGCTGGAAGCAAAGCAGATTTAACAAATTTACTGAAAGATTTAGAACAGATGCCGATGTTCCCTGCAATAGAGAGTATGGCTTACAGTAGTAAAGTGGATAAGGATGGTAATATAAATTATTCAATATCATTAAGAGTTTACCATTTGTTAGAACATAAGTTTTACGAATAAAAGTATGGAGGTATTTAGGAAATATTTTGTTGTTATTCTACTAACCATAGTTGTGGCAATAGTGTGGGGAGGGATACTACTTTTTTCTGGTAGATCATCTGTATCAATTAATCCTAATGCAGAGAAGTATATAAAGCCTTTAGATGCGAAGTTTGATGAGGAAATTCTCCAAGAAGTATCTGAGAGAGCACAGGAGAGTTTTCCTATCTCTGTAGAAGAGTTAGAAGCATTAAATCCAAAAATTTTTGAAGAAGAGTACTAAGTATTAATATAGTCATCTAAACTTTTTTCTGATGAGCGCTCTTTAAGTTTCTTTAGTGCTTTCGCCTCTATCTGTCTAATTCTCTCTCTTGTGACACCGAATTCTCTCCCTACTTCCTCTAGTGTTCTTGTTACTCCATCTGTAAGACCAAATCTAAGAGCTAGAACTCTTCTTTCCCTATCTTGAAGAGAGTCAAGTATATCTTTTAACTGATTTTTTAGATATTCAGAAGTAGCAAAATCTTCTGGACTTTGAGACCATTCATCTGGAAGGATATCTTGTAATTTACTATCCTTTTCTCCTCCAATTGGGGTGGCTAAAGAGGATGGGTTCTGTTTAATCTTCCTTATTTCTCCAATTTTTTCTATCTCAATATCCATCTCTTTTGCAATCTCTTCATCAGTAGGCTGTCTACCTAGTTTTGTGGTAAGAGTACTGTTTACTTTGTTAAACTTGTTTATTGTTTCAATCATATGTACAGGCACCCTTATTGTTCTTGCCTGATCGGCTATTGCTCTCGTTATAGCTTGTCTTATCCACCATGTAGCGTATGTAGAGAACTTAAAGCCTCTGTGATAGTCAAATTTCTCTACAGCTCTCATTAAGCCGATATTACCTTCTTGTATTAGATCAAGAAGCTCTAAACCACTCTTACTATACTTCTTTGCAATACTTACTACTAATCTTAGATTAGCAGTGATTAAAAGTTGTGTTGCTTCGTTATCTCCTTTCTCAATCCTTTTTGCTAATATTACTTCCTCTTCTGCTGTTAGAAGAGGAATTTTCCCTATTTCAAATAGATAGGATCTAATAGCATCTGTTGAAATACTAGATTGTATTGTTTTTAATATCCTTATCTTTTTCTCTAGTGTTAATTGTTCTGAATCACTAACTATGTCTTCCTCAGGCTCTATTACTTCAATATCATTCTTCTGTAATTCTGAAAATATATCGTCTAGTAGTACAATATCATCCTCTATTGTTGGAAAAAGTTCTAAGATATCATCTTGGGTTAAAAAGCCTTGTTCTCTACCCTTAATGACCAATTCTTTAATATGTTTATCTTTTGATGTTTTTGACATAGATTAAGTATGATATAATTTAATATATGGCAAAGTCTTTTAACGAAAACAACTTAAACGAAAGAAAGGAGTTCTTCATAAGTACCATCGCTAAATTTTGTGATAAATGTGGCAACCCTTATTCTAGAGATGATTTAGAAATAATTCAAGATACAAATCTATCGACCATTATACACTTTTCTTGTAGTAATTGTAAGTCAAATAATATAGCTACATACATCAAACCTATGGGGATTAGTAATAGAATGCCGATAAATACAGACTTAGAAGTTGAAGAAATATCCAAATTTGCACTTATGAAAAAGACTTCTCCTGAAGAGATATTAGATATATATCTCTATCTAAAAGAGAAGGATAAGGTTACTGTATAGTCTATCTCTGCCATGATATGTAGTAATGTTCATTTGAGGAGAGTTCAAATCTTTTTGAAGCACTATTCTCAATAATACTAAGGCCATCTGTTTGTTCAACAGTCCAGTTATCTGGATAAAACAGTGATAAGTTGTATGTATCTTTTTTACTACCTGGTTGTTTGTATATATTAATATCTAATTCATAATGAGTATCACTCTTTCTTAATATGAAATTACTTGGATTATCATCTTTAATTAGTCTGTAAGATATCTCTAAAGTCTTAGACTCTTTAATAGGAGTATTTACCCATCCTGCAATTATTCTGTAGCCAGATTCTTCATAAAGTTCCTGTCTGTTCTCTTCAAATCCTCTAATACCAGTTACTTTTGCTTCATGTGGTAGAAATATCCTTATGTAATTTCTGTATTCACCTTCAGGGTACTGTTCTGTAGAGGAGTCATTCTGTATTACCACTTTGTAGTAATAATCTATTGTTTTTTCATCTCTTACATTAATCTCAAGAGAGTGAGCCTTTTTAGAATAGAGAGTTGCTTTGTTTACTCCCCAGTTCCAATCTATACTTGTAGGGGTAGTTAAGAATTTTGCATCAATATTTGAATCCCAACCATTCTCATTAACATATCCCCTTGCTATGGAGTTTTTAAAGGTCATTGAGATGTTTTTTTGGAATAGAGCTTCACTAAATACAGAGTGAAGTTGTTTGTAATCATTAAATTTCGAAGAGAAGAATTTTGTAATAACCGAATCAAAGAGATTTGTTAAGAAGGGAGAACTTCTTAAAGAGTTTGGATCGATATCTGGCTCAATCTCATACATCTTTTGATAGAGATTACCCTCCGTTATTAATTCATTCTCTCCAGGTATCTCTATTCCTCCCCATGTAGCTAGTAGTTTCTGTATAAAGGATGTATCAACTGTAATTATCCCATCAAGGTTAGTTCCTTTCCCTAAATCATAGATGAACTGTTCTGCAGAGAGTAATACTGATTCTAAGTTTGGATCCCAGTTTACTAGAGGGAATGAGAAGGTGGTGTTAGGTAGTGCTCTTAACATTGAATTAGGGGTACGAGATGAGTAATTTTTCAAATTTAGTGTTGCTTGAGCATTGTATATATCATCGATAAACAACTCTCTAATCTGTCCTCCTTCTAGTGCAATAACGGCGTAATTTGATATCCAACCACCTGTACTCCTTATCTCACTATTGTCCTGAAAGAGTATTAAATATCTTTTCCTTTCATTTACACCTAACAGATCGGATAGAAAGAGAGTTAATCTCTCAAGAGGTTTAACGGTATTACTTGTTTTAGTAATTAGATCTTTGTATTCAAGGATATACTTTCTTGTAAATTTAGGGAATTTAGCAGTATCTACACTATTAATGAGATTCTGAGCAAGTGTCATAGTATATATCCCTTCTTTTAGAATATATGTATTATCTTCTAATGAGCTTAAATACTCACTGTAATCATCAACCATATGTGTTTCAGAGGATGTTGATGCTAGATTAGGTTCAAAGTCTTTTAGATACTCTCCTAAGGGCCTTAAACTCATAACTAAGTCTTGTGCACTCTGTGAGAAGTACCTAGTACCTTGTACTATCTGATTAATATTAGAGAAGTGTTCCTGTGTATTGGTTATTTTGAATAACCAAGAGAGTTTTGTAAGATTATTCTCTATTCTACCTGTATTCTGAGAGATATTCTGACTATTTCTACCTATCTCATCAAAGTCTAATTCAGTAATCGCTGTATTAAGGTTTTTACCTTGACCATACAGTAGTGTACCTCCGAGTATTAGACCGATAATTGGAGCTATTAAGAAGTAGAGAAGGAGGGTACTGATTACTGTAATTGTAAAGTACTTAAGTATTTTAAAGTAGTCTATTTCAGTGAAAAACTCTTTAGGTTTAGCAATTCTTCTAAAAGGTTTTGTCAAAGAGTGTACAATCGATCCTAATTTTGTTCGAGAGACAGTAGATAACTTCTCTTCTTCTTCTCCTTTCTCTCTACCTACTGTTTTATCTAGCTCCCATTTCCTATCTGATTTCTCATAATATGCTTCTATCTGCTCAATCGTTGAATCTTCTAATGTTATATTCTGTTTCCATCCAAATCTAGTTGCATTAGGAGCAGGTATGTAGAGATCCTGTAAGATGGTATCTGCATCTTCTCTCTCTACAAATTTAATAGCTTTAGCTTCTACGTCTAACTCTAATAATTTGTAAGCTAATGAGAGTGTAGTATAGTCATTCTTGTTACATAATGAGATAACTTCTCCAGATGTATCCTCTGAAAAAGTTAGCTTCAGAATACCGTATACAGCATCACTTTCATGGATAATATTATGTAACTCTAAACCCTCTCCATCTATCTCTATCTGATGCTTCTGAGTAGCATCTATAAACAATTTATCTATCTTCTCATCAGATATCTGATTAACTCCTTTGCCGAAAATAGTACCTAATCGGATAATTCTCAGGTTAGCTTTACTTTTATCAACAAATTCAGCAACATGGTTCTCTCCATATCTCTGTAATTCCAGTGGAGAGTACGGCTTTGTTTTACTTGTAACAGCATTGTTTATCCTATTTGAGAGAGCTCTGTTTAATTCTAATGAGGTAACAAGAGACATTTTGGCTTTATACTTATTCCCTGCAGTTATACTAC
>JAAZIL010000051.1 GCA_012800885.1 Candidatus Dojkabacteria bacterium | reverse complement strand
GATATAGATTATGCACTTGAGGTGGCTCAAACAATGGATGCAGGATTAATGGGAGTAAAAGTATGGATAAACAAAGGAGAGAAAAATAATATTGAGGAGAATATATAGAGATGTTACAACCAAAGATAAGAAAATACAGAAAGGAGTTTCGAGGAAAAATGGGAGGTATAGCCACTGTGAATAACAGTATCTCTTTTGGAGAGTACGGTCTCAAATCTATGGAACACGGTTGGATTAAATCAAGAGAGATAGAGGCTGCTAGAAGAGCAATAACAGGGAGTATGAAGAGAAAAGGTAAGGTATGGATAAAAATATTTCCTCATAAACCTTACACTTCTAAAGGGACTAATAGCAAGATGATTGGTGGTAAAGGAGATGTAGAAGGGTATGTAGCAGTAGTAAGACCTGGAACAATGCTTTTTGAAATAAGTGGAGTATCAGAGGAGATGAGCAGAGAAGCATTAAGATTAGGATCAAGGAAACTCTCTGTTAAGACTAAATTTGTTGAGAAAAGAGACAATTAGCCTTGTGGAGAAACCATATTATTGATAGAATACAAGCCGTTTTATGTATTTAAAATAGTGATAAAGACAATGACAGAGAGAAAAGGTAAAAAAAGAGAATTAAAAGGTGTTGTTGTGAGTAACAAGATGCAGAATACTGTAAGAGTAAGGGTTGAGACTTCTCAGGCTCATCCTGTTTACAGAAAGGTTGTAAGTAAGAGAAAAATATATTTTGCACATACAGAGAAGAAGCATGATATAGGTGATAAGGTAATTATTAGAGAATCTAAACCTTACTCTAAAAAAGTAAGATGGATTGTTATAGATAAAGAAGAATAAATATGTTACAGAAAGAAACTAATATAATAATTGCAGACAATAGTGGGGCAAAGGTAGCAAAAATAATCGGTATCCCAGGCTACTCTAGAATCCGATACGCTTCATTAGGACAGATAGTAAGAGTATCAATACAGAAAGCTATACCACGTAGTGCTGTAAAGAGACATGAAGTATTAAATGCAGTGATAGTAAGAGTACAGAAAGAACATAAAAGAAAAGATGGCTCATATATTAGATTTGATGATAATGCAGGGGTAATTATTGATAGTAAAAAGAATCTAAGAGGAACAAGAATATTTGGACCAGTAGCAAGAGAGTTAAAAGAGAAAGGATTTGATAAGATAGTTTCTCTTGCTCCAGAGGTATTGTAATTAATATATAGAATTATGAGAATAAAAAAAGGAGATACAGTAAAAATACTCTATGGTAAGGACAGAGGAAGACAAGGTCCTGTTGTTGCTGTTAATCCTAAAGAGAGAAAAATTATAGTAGAAGGAATTAATATCTACAAAAAGCATGTAAAAGGTGATGGTAAATCTAGAGAGTCAGAGATTCTCACTATTGCTAAACCCTTACATCTATCTAAAGTAATGTTAATATGTTCTAGTTGTAACAAAGCAACAAGAGTAGGAATTAAAAGAGAGAGCGGTAAGGTAGAACGAGTGTGTAAAAAATGTCAGAAAGTAATTGAAATGGTTGAGAAGAAAACTGTAGAAGAGGAGAAGAAGAGTAAAGTAGAATCGAAACCAACTAAAAAAACAACCTCAAAAGCTACAGTATCTAAGAAGAAAACAGAGAAGAAAGAGACTAAACCTAAAGATAAAAAGAAATAATGACTAGATTAAAAGATGAATACAACAAAAGAATAAGGAAAGAGTTAGTAAAAGAGTTAGGATATTCAAATATATTTGAAGTACCTACTCTTAAAAAGATCGTTATAAATGTTGGTGCAGGAGATGCAATAAATGAATCAGATGCAATAGAGGATATCTCAGGTATTTTAATGCAGATCTCTGGTCAGAAACCTGTTGTAAACAGAGCTAGGAAAGCAGTATCATCTTTTAAATTGAGAGCTGGTATGGAGATAGGAGTATCTGTTACACTGAGAGGTGATAGAATGTGGGAGTTCTTTGATAAATTAGTAAATATTGTATTTCCAAGAACTAAGGATTTTAGAGGTATTAATTCTAAATCACTAGATGGCTCAGGTAATATCTCTATCGGTATAGATGACCATACTGTATTTCCTGAAATTGATGCCAACAATATCAAGAAGATTAGAAGTTTAGAAGTAACAATAGTAACAACAGCTAAGGATGATAAAAGTAGTAAAGCCTTTTTAGATAAATTTGATTTTCCCTTTATAAAAGATGTCAACAGCCGCTAAGGAGCATAAAGCAAGACAATTGAAGAAGAAGAGTAAATATAAGAGTAGAGTCTACAATAGATGTGAATTATGTGGGCGAGCAAGAGGATATATTAGACACTATGGCCTCTGTAGAATATGTTTTAGAAAGTTAGCAAATGAAGGTAAGATACCTGGGGTAAAGAAAGCTTCGTGGTAAATTATTAAGTAAAAAATATGAATGATTTAACAGCAGATCTATTAACAAGAATAAAAAACGGAATATTAAGAGAGAAAGAAGAGGTATTAATACCTAATACTAAAATGAACGTAGAACTACTTAAAGTACTCCGAACAGAGGAGATGATAGGGGAAGTTACTACTGTTGATGAAGATATTAAGGTAGAGCTTCTCTACAATGATACAGAACCTGTAATTTCTACACTAAAAAGAGTTAGTAAACCAGGTCAAAGAATATATGTATCTGCAAAAGAGATAAAGCCAGTAATGAATGGTAGAGGTATATCAGTAATCTCTACCTCTAAAGGATTAATGACAGGAGCACAAGCTAAAAGCCAAAATATTGGAGGCGAATTAATATGTGAAGTATGGTAATTTAAATGTCTAGAGTAGGATTACAACCGATAACAATTGAAGAAGGTGTAGAGGTAAAAGTAAAAGATACTGAGGTAATAATCTCTGGTAATGGTAATGAGATTGTTGTATCCTTGCCAAGTGTTTTAACCTTAGATATTAAAGATAAGGAAGTTTTTGTTAAAAGAGTTAACGATGAGAAACAGACCAAATCTATACATGGAACTGTTAGGATGTTAATTTTTAATGCAATACAAGGACTAAAGCATGGTTGTGAGAAGAAATTGGAGCTAGTAGGTGTAGGATATAGAGCTAAAATGGAAGGTACAACATTAGTAATGAGTCTAGGACTTAATCACCCTGTAAAGTTTGAAAGTCCTGAAGGTATTACCATAGAAGTTCCTGAAGAGACTAAGGTAACAATTAAAGGATATGATAAACAGAAGGTAGGAGAGTTTGCAGCAAAGGTTAGAGATGTGAGAAAGCCAGAACCTTACAAAGGTAAAGGTATTAGGTATGAGGGTGAGTATGTAAGAAGAAAGAGTTCTAAATCAACTTTAGCAACAGAGTAATGGTAAACAAAAGAGAGAAAAGAGAAAGAAGAAAATTACATATTAGAAAAAGAGTAAAAGGTACATCTACAAGACCTAGAGTCTATATATTTAAAAGTAACAAATACTTCTATGCAGGTTTAGCAGATGACGATAAATCTTTGGTCCTAATGGGGAAAAGATGTGATAAGAAAGCAGAAGATATTATTAAGATGTCTAAAGAATTTGCTAAAGGACTAAAAACAAAGAAAATTAACACAGCAATATTTGATAGGAGTGGGTATAAATATCACGGCTTAGTGAAGGTATTTAGAGAACAGTTAAAAGAAGAAGGTATTAATATTTAGTATTACTTAAATGGCGTATATAAAAAGACAGAAAAAAGAGAGAATGTATGATAGTAAAACAGTATCTATAAGGAGGGTTGCTAAGGTAACAAAGGGAGGTAAGAGGTTAAGATTTAGTGCAATGGTTATTGCAGGAGATAGAAATGGCTCTGTAGGCGTAGGTTTAGGGAAAGGAGTAGATACTAGGAGTGCTGTTCAGAAAGGAGAGCGTATAGCTACTAAAGCAATGACTAAGATACAGTTAGCAGGAGACACTATACCTCATGAAGTACTTCATAAACAAGGTGCTGCTAAAGTACTCTTGCGACCTGCAAGACCAGGTACAGGGGTAATAGCAGGTTCTTCTGTTAGAGTAGTATTAGAATTAGCAGGTATTGATAATGTATATGGTAAATTAATAGGAACAACTGACTCCATAGCTTCAGCATACTGTACATTTGAGGCATTAAAATCTCTTAGAAGTGGAAGAGTATTATCTAAGATGAGAAATATGAGAGAGAGAGTAGAGATGAAGAAAGAGATAGATAAAGAGAAGAAGATTAAAGAAGAGAGAAGAAAAGCAAAGGAGAGAGCAGAGAAAAGAGCTGATATAAAGAGGAAAAAGAAGCCTAGTGTAAAGAGAAAAAGTAAACCGGTAGTAAAGAAGACAGAACCTAAAAAAGAATAATGTTAGATTAAATAGATATGTATTTAGAAAGTATACCTACAAGAAAAAATAGAAAATACAAAGGAAAAAGACAAGGAAGAGGATACGGCTCAGGTGTAGGGGGTCATACAGTTGGGAGAGGTACTAAAGGACAGAGATCAAGAGCAGGACATAAGTCATTAATCTCTTTTGAAGGAGGTAATTTCCCATTCTTTAGAAGAATACCGAAATACAGGGGCTTTAAAAAAGCAGATAAAATTATTCCTACTGCAATCAATGTAGAAATTTTAGAAGCAAACTTTAAGAATGGAGATACTATCTCTTTAGAGATGTTAAAGAGAAAAGGATTGATAACTAAAAATACTACTTCTGTAAAGATACTAGGTATGGGTACTCTTACTAAGAAGATAGTCATAGAGGGAATTCCTGTATCAGAGAGTGCTAAGGAGAAGATAGAGAAAGCAGGTGGAAGTATAAGGTAATTACTACTATACACTTACAATGGATAAATACAAAGAGCTAATAAGGAGGATATTTGCAACAGAAGAGATTAGAAAAAAGATAGTCTTTTCTCTAATTATTCTTCTTGCATATAGGTTCTTAGCAGCTATTCCTGTTACTGGTATACCAGCAAATGCAATTAAAGAACTCTTTGCAGGGAGTAACTTTGGAGATCTACTCTCTACTGTCTCAGGTGGAGTTTTAGAAACAGCCTCTATAGCAGCTATCGGTTTAAGTCCATACATCAATGCCTCTATTATCCTCCAGATTCTAGGTACCGTTATTCCTAAATTAGAGGAGTTAGGACAAGAAGGACCAGAAGGAAGGAGAGTAATTAGTATGTATACAAGATTACTAACAGTACCTTTAGCCATTATGCAATCATTTGTAATTTACTCTACTCTAAGAGGTTTCGGTTTAGTAGGACAGTTAGGAACACTTCAATTAGTTACAATGATAGCTACACTTACAGCAGGCTCTGTAATAGTTATGTGGTTTGCAGAGTTAGTCTCTGAGAGTGGGATAGGAGGAGGATCTTCTTTCCTTATCTTTCTCGGTATTGTAGCAGGTATTCCAGGTACTCTTACTAATAATTTAAGAATAATGGATACATTCCAGAAGGTTGTACTCTTTGTTGTTACCATACTTCTTGTAGCATCAGTAGTGTATGTATCTGAAGCAGAGAGAAAAGTAAGAGTACAGTACTCTAGGAGAGTAAGAGTAGGAGGAGCTATGGATAGCTTTATACCTATAAAGCTAACTCAATTCGGAGTAATGCCTGTAATATTTGCAGTTTCACTTCTCTCCTTTCCTCAATTAATTGGTAAATTCCTTCTAAGTAGAGATCTAAGTGATAAGGTAATAAATATTATTGACAAGGTAATGGGTTTGCTAGAGAATCCATATTTTAGTAATATATTAACTTTTGTATTAATAATAGCCTTCTCCTTCTACTATCTAACTGTTGTATTTAAAACAGATGAGTTAGCAGAGAATTTACAGAAACAAGGAGGCTTTATTCCTGGTATTAGACCAGGTAAAAAAACATCAGAGTATTTAAGGGCAATCGCTTTTAGATTAGCAACCGTAGGAGCCCTGTTTCTCGCATTCATCTCCATACTCCCAAATATCTTAATATATCTTAATCTAATGACAGTAACCATCATTACTGGTACAGGCCTACTAATACTAGTAAGTGTTGTCCTAGATATCCGTAGAGAGGTATCTTCAATGATTGTTGTTAGGGATTATTCTAGATATTTGTAACTCCTCTTTTGTGCTATTATCTACCATACATTACATATTATCTCTTTAAGTATGAAAACATTTCTTTTTCATGGATATCCAGGGAGCGGTAAGGATACGCAGGTTAATCTCTTAGTTGAGAGATACGGTTTTGAAAATATAGGTACAGGTGAAATGATTAGATATATGTATAAACATGGAGATATTCAAGCAATAAGAGCAAATGAAGAGTCACAGAAAGGTCACCTTGTTCCTAATGAAATAATATATAGTATGTTAAATAGATATATTTTAAACTTTAATCCAGAGAAAAACTGGGCATTTGTCTCAGTAGTAAGAGAAAAAGGACAAATCTCTCTCTTTGATGATCTTTTAAATACAACAGGAAGGAAATTAGATTCATTTATTCACTTTACCCTTACCCCTGAGATTTCAATTGAGAGAATATCTTTAAGAAGTATCTGTCCACACTGTGATGAAACATATCATGACAAGTACAAAGCAGAGAAGGTAAAAGGATATTGTGACCGGTGTGGTTCAAAACTTACTAAGAGAGGAGATGATTCAAAAGAGAAGGTTTTGGTAAGACATAAGGAGTATGAAAGAACTATTGTACCGATACTAGATGAATACAGAAAAAGAGATCTTTTAATAGAGATAGATGCTACTCCAGGCATTGAAGAGATCCATAGAGTGTTAGTTGAGAGATTAGGGTTGTAAAATACAGTTCTTTTTGATATCCTTTGTTCGTCTTTACAGGGTTTCATAGATTTGTTAAAAGGCCTTTAACACTTTGAAAAATATTCAAAGCTTTGATATAATCACTGGACTCTATTTAATTACCTAGGTAATAGATTATGACTATAGATACAAAGAAAGTTTATGAATTTGAAGGTGTAGTTAAAGAGTGTTTACCTGATACAAAATTTGTAGTAGAGATAGAGGCTAATGATGAGAAGAGAGAGGTAATAGGATATCTTTCAGGTAAAATGAGAATGCACTACATTCGTATACTGGAAGGAGATAAAGTAAAGATAGAGATATCTCCCTATGACACTAGTCAAGGGAGAATAACATATAGAATGAAGTAGAGATGAAAGTACAAGCATCAGTTAAAAAGAGATGTGACCAATGCTATATTGTAACTCGTAAGGGACGGGTGTATGTTTTCTGTAAAAAGAATCCTAAGCATAAACAGAGACAGGGATAATTAATATTTTTAAATAGATTTATGGCGAGAGTAGCTGGATTAGAGATACCGAATGAAAAGAGACTTTGGGTCTCTTTGTTAAGTATATACGGTATTGGAGAGAAAACTGCAAAAAGAATCTGTGAAGATACTAAGTTAGATCCAGATATGATAGTGGGTGATATGAGTGAGAGTCAATTAGATATTTTAAGAGGATATATTGATAAGAATATAGAGGTAGAGGGAGAGTTAAGACAGAAAGTTTTCAGAGATATTAAAAGATTGAAAGATATTAGAAGTTACAGAGGAACAAGACATAAATTAGGACTACCTGTAAGAGGACAGAGAACAAGACATAATGCGCATACTAGGAAGGGTAGAAGTAGACCTGTAGGAGGATTGAAACGTAAATTAGAGAAAACATAGTATATATAATGGCAACTATAAAGAAAACAAAAGTTAAGAAGAGTGTTAGTAGTGGTATTGTTACAGTACAAGCTACATTCAATAACACACTAATATCTATAACAGATACTGAAGGAGCTCTTCTTGCTCAGGGGAGTCCTCCTGTAGTAGGTTTTAAGGGTGCTAAAAGAAGTACAGCATTTGCAGCAACAAAAGCAGCTCAAGAAGTAGCAGAGAGAGCAATAAAGAAATACGGTCTTAAAGAGGTAAAGGTGGTAGTAAAAGGTCCAGGGGCAGGAAGAAATGCTGCTGTTAAAGGATTAGATTCAGCAGGTTTAAAAATTACTACATTAATAGATAGAACCCCTATTCCTCATAATGGATGTAGGTCGAGAAAAGCACCAAGAAAATAATATATTAATGAAACTTAATGGGTAGATATACAGGACCTAAAGAAAAACTAAGTAGAAGAGAAGGAGTGAACCTTAATCTTAAAGGTGCTAGGTCTTTCTCAGATAAAGCAGGTATAAAGAGGAAACCCTTTCCTCCTGGTCAACACGGTGCAAAGAGAAGACCAAGGCTCTCAAACTACGGATTACAACTGAGAGAGAAACAGAAAGTAAAAAGAATATACGGTATAAGAGAGAGACAGTTTAAGAATATCTATAAACAAGCAGATAGAAAATCTAAATTATCTGGATTGGATAAAGGTTTAGAATTCTTAAGAATGCTTGAATTAAGATTAGATAATCTTCTCTACCTAGCTGGTCTAGCTCCCTCTAGAGCAGCAGCACGACAGTATGTTGTACATGGACATGTTCTCTTGGATGGTAATAAATTTACAATACCCTCTAGAGAGATAAAAGAAGGAGAGAGTGTAGAGCTAAAGATTGCGAAACTAGCCCCAGCAGAGAAATTCTTTCCCGTACCTGATTGGATAGAAGTATCAAAGAACAAAGCTAGGGTTGCAAGATTACCAATAAGAGAAGAGATAGATGAAGGTATTCGTGAGAATCTAATCATCGAGTACTACTCAAGATAATTTTTTACATTTACTAAATGGAAGCATTTAAAGATATAAAAGTGATTGTGAGAGAAGAGGAAGGTAATACCGGTTTGTATGAAATAGCTCCTCTGCCAAGAGGCTACGGTCATACATTAGGTAATGCTCTTCGAAGAATCCTCTACTCTAGTTTAAAAGGTGCAGGTATTACAAGTATAAAGGTTAAAGGGGCAAAGCATGAGTATTCTACAATAGATGGTGTTAAGGAAGATCTAATATCAATTATTCTAAACTTAAAAACAATAAAATTTAAACTGGATTCAGACGAACCTAAGAAATGTAAATTAGAAGTTAAGGGAAAGAGAGTTGTAAAAGCATCAGATATCTCTGTTGATGCGGGTGTAACAATAACTACCCCTGATGTTGAAATAGCTAATATTACAGATGCCTCAGGAAGTTTACATATTGATATGGTTGTTGAGTCTGGAGTAGGATACAGAG
>JAAZIL010000050.1 GCA_012800885.1 Candidatus Dojkabacteria bacterium | reverse complement strand
TTACACTACCACTTACAACAAAGATACATGCATCACTATTTAGAGAACTGTTTTTAATATCGTCCTTTATAGTTAATTTACCATCTACAAATATCAATGCCTTACCATTACATTCGAAATCCTCTACTACTAAGTTAGAATTACTCTCTACAAGAGTAATCTTACTACTATCTAGCTTACCTGTAAGAGTACCAGAAGACACATCTTTTTTTATCATCCTGGATGAATTAAGAAGATAATCTTTCCTTTTTGCAAAAACAGATTTAAACGTAGTGTAATAACTATCCATTTCGTAAGTACTATGAGGACTTACACCGTAGGACTTATTTTCTCCACTCCTAAAAGGTTCAGTTGGACTCTGTGTTGAATCTCCTAGTAGTTCAGTAGTTAAACTTATTCCTTTTTCCTCGAACCCACGTGATTTTAATAAGGAACTAGTAGGCCACCCTGAGTCAAAGTCTCTCTCAGGAACACTAGCACCCATCTTAGAGTAGAATAGACCACCTTGGGTTGCTATCCAATCCCTTAAATCAAAAGATAGTTGTCCTACACCAATATTACCAGCATTATCAAAAACCGTTAAAACAAGAGTAATAGTACCTTTCCTGTTCCCCTTTGGATCAATAATCACTGAACCAGAAGATTGTGAATTTATAATCCTAAAGAGATAATCACCACCCAAATGTCCTGTTTTAAATTGTCCTGCATCTAGAAGACCTGGCAGATACGGAGATCTCTTCTCGGAGCCTGAAGATGGAGTAAGAGAATTTTCAACAATATAGAAATCCTCTACATCTTCCTCTTTAAATGTCTCACTTCTATAGAGATTAGCAACAACACCATATATTCCACCAAGAGGATCATCTAATGACCATTCATATTTCAATCTTGTTCCCTCATCTATTGTTACATTTAAGGTAGCAGTCGGTGGATTCAAGTCCACATACCATACTTTCTTACTGTCAATCCATTGATTATAATATCTAATCTCGGAAGGATCCCAATAATTAGGAATCTTCTTCTGAACAGCTGGGTAAGCTCCATAATAATCATATGGTAAAAAGCCCCAACTATTATTTGCCATCAGATATATATTATATTTACCATCTTCAACAGAATTATCCATACCGTTAAACCCAACAGTAAACTTCATAATCAACTCGTTAGACCCTTCTTTCTTTATACTGTTAATTTTTACCTGTACCATATTTTTACCATCAGGACCTTTAATATAAAAAGGTTCATTAATATTGTCAGATGCTTTTACCCACTTATGTTCTTGTAAAGAGTTACCCATAGAGGGTATATATGGTACCCAGATCTCTTTTTTATTTTTATCAATAACTCTTCTAATTAAGAAAGCATATTCTGATTTAGAAGATGTTTTTGCGGGAGCTGTAAAACCAGCATTAATATATTTAGGTGTAACTGGTATAGCATCATTTTTTTTAGTAAAACCTATATAAAGAGCCACCATCTTATCTGCTCCACTCTTATCAGAATATGTTGCCTTCATCTCAATAGGCTCATTGATGTTATCTTCTCCAGAGACTTTCCCTGTATGAGTTACTGAGCTAAAACCGTATGAATTCTCTTTATCATTCGGCAATATCTCTAAAGTAGCACTAGGTTGTGGTAGGGGAACTTCATAGCAATCTCTATAATGCTTTATTGGTTGAGAAC
>JAAZIL010000049.1 GCA_012800885.1 Candidatus Dojkabacteria bacterium | reverse complement strand
GCTTAAGAGAGAGCAAATCTCTGAATATACACAAAGGCTATTATCTTTTTTTAAATTGCTTCAAGAGATAGATAAAAATCAATCTAAAATTAGTGATGCAACTAATGATTGATACTATTGTTTTGTATGCTAATAAAAGTCAATTTAGGATATTAGAGCCAGAGAAATTCAAGATACTTGGAGGAGGACAAAAAGAAGGTAATCATGGATATGTTGTGTATAAACAGAATCACACTAAGGAAGAATTGAGAAGGGGGATATACAAGCCAAGACTTTCATTAACAAAAAGGTATGTTGGGAAAGAGGGGATACAGGATTTGCTTAAGATAGAGATGTCTTTACCAAAGCTATTGTTTGGTAATAACTTCCAAGAATTAAGAGATACAGATTATCAAGAAATTAAAAGTACTCTCTTTACAAAGCTACTTGAAATGGGTGTTCAAATTCTCTCTATTGATGATTTAGAAGTATCTGCAATCCATTACTCAAAGAATATCATCCTAACTGATTACTCAACTCCGTATGAGTATCTACAAGAGATAAAAAAAGTGGATTATACAAAAGCTTTGGATATGACTAAAACGGACTACAGCAATGAAGGGTATAGTTTCAGAATAAGATGTAATTCATATGAGATTATCTTTTATGACAAGTTAAAGGATCTCTTACAAGCCAGAAAGAGCCAGAAGAAAGCTATAGAACCTGATAGTGGAATCCAGCTTAATTTATTTGATAATGAGAAGAAAAGGGGACCCTTTGAAGTGCTTAGAATGGAAGTTAGATTAAATAAGAGGGATAAGATTAAGAGGTTATTTAAGGAATTGAACATTGAAACAGAGCTACACTTTAAGAATCTCTTTTCTAAATCTATATCTAAGAAAGTCTTGTTGTACTATCTTGATAAGATTAAGAGCAATTACCCTTCTGTTATTAGTTTGAAATTGAGTAATGAAAAACTACTGATGAGGCTTATATCAGATTATCCTGAAATGAAGTTAAGAAAGATTTTAATGGTACTAGGAGCCAAGGCTCTATTTGATGAAGTTGGGGTAAGGGCTTTTAGAGAATTGATTAAAAGCTTTGGGAAAAGAAAGTGGTATGCTCTTCGTAGTGAACTTCACAATATAGTTATTACATCAGGTGAGAATATATTCCAAAAGATTGAGGATACAATAAGGGAGAGGGAGAATCCCTAAGCTTTGATATTAAAAAGATTTAAAAAAGTATTGTTTTGTTATATCATTCTATATTGAAATATATAGTACACATAATATGAAATTAGAAGAGCTCTCAAAAGAACAGTTATTAGAAGAGATAAAGAAACTTAAGAGAAGGAAAAAGTATGGACTGGTCTGGGAAGACAAACCTGAATCTGTTGTAGAGAGATGCAAGAAAGAGATTCCTGTTTTGGAGGAATCCAAGGGTAGGGAAATTGAGAAGAAGAAAGATGCTCCATATAACCTGATTATAGAAGGAGACAATTATCACTCTCTTTCTGTACTTAATTATACTCATGCGGGTAAAG
>JAAZIL010000048.1 GCA_012800885.1 Candidatus Dojkabacteria bacterium | reverse complement strand
ATGCTAGAAAGCATTCCTAGAGATAGTGGACGGGTCTTGTAGCAACCAAAGGGATATGGCGGGACATACACGTCTGGACCCTATGTAAAATGAGAATGAGACAAAAGAGACAGTATAAAAAAGAGATGAAGTGTCTTATTCCTGATATACTAGATTAATGAAAATTCCTGAGATTATTAGATTTTCAAAATAAAAAATTATTATAGATTAACTAATGTAGTTAAATAAGATATAATCGAGTATTAGTATGATTAAAAAAGAATTCTCAAATATTAAAAATCTTCCAGCATCTGAACTATTGGCAAAGAAGCCTATGGAGAAATTAATATTGTGGTTGATAATTGGTGTTGCTCTCTTGGTTATAATTGTCCTTGCTGTTAACAATTTTACTAAGAAGAGCGTATATTTTACTGGTGAACAATTACAATTGGTATGTCCAAAACCATATTCTAGTAGAAATGATTGTTCCATAGAAACAGTTGTTAGTGATGGAAATCAGATTTCTTTAATTAAATTCAACTCTGCAGGGATATATGTAGTTGGAATTTCCACTGATTGTGACTGGACATCGATTGGTAATTATCCAACATGTGAGGTACTAGGAAACGACAACCAAATATATGATATTTTCGACCCCGAAATACCAATTGATGATTTGCTGTAATAATATTTTGTAATTAAACAAATGGAGTTTGTTGTGTTATATCAGGATTCTTGCTTCTAACCGAAAACTTTCAAAAATATCATATTTTTCTTCTTTCCTCTCTATAAGGCTTGAATTTCGTTAAAAGTTGTGGTGCACAGGTCTTGTTGGAACATATTGAAATTGGCGGGACATACACGTCTGGACCCTATGTAAAATGAGAATGAGACAAAAGAGACAGTATTAAAAGGGGGGGCAAATTGTTTCAGAATATTCTTAGAAGATATTTGGCATTTTCTATTGGGAGGAAAATTCTCCTAATACAATAGCATGGTCACTACCTGCAGACAGCCCTTCTTCTAATTTATATTCAAAATTAGTAACGTTCCATTTTTTTGAAGAAAAAATATAGTCGTATCTTTTGTTCTTTTTACCACTTAAAATATATGATGTTGCTAGTGGTATTTCTTTTGTAATTCCTTTATTTTTTTTAAATTTGAGGAATTCTCTGTAAGCATCATTTAATTCATGTACTTTTTTATCTCCCATTATTAAGTTTGCAGAATATCCTTTATCTCCTTGTTGTGAAAAAAATTCTATTTTTGATATATCATAGTGATCAATTTCTGGCTCATTTGCATCAAAGCATAAGAAATCGATATCCTTTTCATTCTCGTATATATAGCTTGCTATAGAAGCAAATTGAGCCGACTTAGTTTTGCTGTAACTGCACCCTGTTAAAGAATGAAATCCGAGTATTCCAAAATCAAAATTTCCATAGGAAAGATTGGCATATATTGTTCTCTCAGGGAATGGTACATCTTTTAAGAGATTGTGTTTATTTAAAGTGAAATTTTTAGAAAAACCTATTAAAACACCTAGCTCTCTATTTTTACCCTCATACTTTCCTTTTTCTCTAAGGTTTAACGAGAATATTGTTTCGAAATTTTCAATATTTTCAATGATATATTCGTAATCTTTTCTTCTTACCTCTTCTAATACAAATATTGTATTATCATCCAAAATTCTTTTTAAACAACTAATTTTTTGAGATATGGATCCCATGTATGAGATATTCCAGTTTACAATTTTTAATTTCATAGGTTTTTGTCTAAAATCTTTTAGCCAATTATAACATAGCTTAACACCATGAAGGGTCTTTGAAAATAATGCACAGGTCTAATTGTAACAACTCAAATGTGGCGAGGACATACACGTCTGAAACGAAAATGAGACAAAGAAGAAAGTATAAAAAGGAGATGAAGTGTCTTATTCCTGATATACTAGATTAATGGAAATTCCAAGGCCTAGTAAAGAACAAGTACAAAAATATCAAGATAAATGGGACTCTTTAGAGAATTATTATCTTCAAGAAAGCAGCTTAAAGAAACTCTTTACTAAAACATACCCTAAGAATAGATCTATGGATGATATCTTGGTTAAAGTATGTACACTCAACGACTTCTATAGTACGAATATATTCTCTCCTTTCAAGGTAGCAAAGCACATTCTTGAGTTAGATATTGATAAAAGATTAAAGAAGGGAGACCTTACTCTTGTGAATGATATTGCCAACATACAAGTAAATGATCAGAAGAGGATTGTTTTTTACTCATTTGCTACTAAGTATTGTAGTCATCACAGACCTTTAATATATCCAATATATGACTCATTTGTAGAGAAAGTATTGATGTATTTTAAGAGAAAAGATAGGTTTTATGACTTTAGTAAATCTGATTTAAAAACATATGCAAAGTATACGGATATACTTAACCAATTTAGAATATATTATGGATTAAAAGACTTTAATCTTAAAGAAATAGATAAATATCTTTGGCAACTAGGGAAAGAGTATTTTCCAAAAAAATATTAATATGAAAATAGATGTAACCTACAACTTCCAAGCAGAGACAGAACCTCTTGATGCAGATAGATACAGTTTATCCCTTCAGGAATATCACAGAATCCTATGGAGTAAACCTCTACCTAATGGCAAGATGTTTGAATTGTCAAAGATTGTAAACAATCAACTTTATCATAAATCCGACCTTGGAGAGTTCTATCTCTCCAGTGACAGAGCTATCCCAACATTTTCAAAATGGAAAAAACTGGAGCATATAATTCCTCAGATTCCAAAAGATAGAATTAGTAATTTCATAAATCTTGCTGAGACAATAGGGGGAATCATAATCTGGCCAAGTAATAGGATAGGAGAGTTTCAAACGATTAATGGTGCAAGAGGGTTTAATAGTAAGATTAGTGACCGTTTAGATCTTACGATTGAATGTATTCGAAGATATTATTTAAATCAAGAGAGTCCTCTATATGAGACATTTAAGAGATACAATAGCTTCTTTAGATTATTTGAAGATTTTAAAGGTTACATTGACTTCTTTTTATTTCAAGATGCTGTAACAAGCGATTATTCTTCAGTAAGAATTGCAACTCCATTTGATAATTTTGAGTCAGTTCCAGTTCCAACAACGGTTGATGAATACATGCTGTATATGAATGATACCATGGAATTTGTTCAAGCTAGGAATAAAAGAATCGCTAGGTTTGGGAGTTAGGATATTGTTTCAATGAAATTGTTTTATATTGGGGATAAATTTTTCTATTTCTTCCTTTATAAATTCTGTATTACTTCTATCCCTACTGTTTATCCTTAACAGGGGTAAATTGATATCTTTAAATATTCTCTCAACTTCTATATCTCGTTCTATTCTGTCTTCTCTATCATGTGATGACCCATCTAGCTCTATACCCAATATCGGTGATATATACTGTTTATCACATACTAAATAATCAATAGATTTTCTATCTATATGACTTAATGCTCCCTTGAAACTTTGTCCCTTTATCTTATGTTCTACTATTGAAGATATATGTACTTGTGGAAATATATAATATCTATTACTGAGTATCTGTTCTAATATTTTAAGGAAGTCAGTTTCATCTTTTCTTAATAAATACTGTTTTTTAGTATATTGATATATATTCTTTTCTTTAGGTTTCTTTTTAGAAAGAAGTCTAAATAGAAAGCCTAATACAAAAAGAATACCAATGTATAGATATAGTTTCTCCATAGTTTAGTATATAAGAGTTTTAATATTATTAAAACAGTTATAGAGTAAAAGATTAATTAGTAATCGAGAAGAAATATGTTAAATATATTGTATAATGGAGATATATGAGAGGAGCCATTATTGGAGACATAATAGGGAGTACATATGAGTTTAGTCAGAACATAAGAAATGGACTAGTTAATGATATTAAATCTGCAAGCAAAGTTATTCAAAAGCAACTTTCTGGGTATATTTTTGTGCAGCCTTGGGTTTTTGAATTCCTTTTGAAAGCTAAGATAAAAAGTAGAAGGGATTCTAAAGATGGATATACGATATATACAAGACTTCAAGAAAACAAAAAGGTTGTAAATCCTAGTATTAAAATTGATAAAGATAGTTTAGATGCGTTGAAGTTACTTCTTAAAAATTACTCTCAAACAATTGTAACCCATACTGGGAAAATAATATTTTATGAAGAAGTTCCAAAATTAGAGATAAATGGATTTTCTTTACCTCTAAAATGGGATGAAAGATTTGCTATTGCTAGATATATGTTTGCCACAGAAGATGGAGAAGATGTCCCTTGGATGTTTTCAGAGGTATTAGAAGGAATTGGTGAGAAGTATTATGTAAAAAATAAAGATCAGTATGATTGGTTGTATGAAAGAATTCGCCAGTTTAATATAGCTATTGGAAAGAAGATTGGGTACGAGGATTTCTTTGTCATAGCTGGCAATGGAATAACCCTTAATGAGCCATATCTCTTTCTTTTAGAGAAAACGCACAGGATTGCACAGGACCCTCCTCAGTAATATTTAGATAGAGTT
>JAAZIL010000047.1 GCA_012800885.1 Candidatus Dojkabacteria bacterium | reverse complement strand
TCTATCTACTAATTAAGAAGTTTAATTTGTAATACCCCTATACATCTTGTATAGTTAATATAGTTAAATTTAATTGCTAAACATATGAGTCGTGAAGGAGAATTTCTTAAAGGATTAGTTCTTGGAGCTGTAATTGGAGCAACAGCTGGTATCTTACTTGCCCCTCAATCAGGAGAAGAGACAAGAGAAGATATTAAGAAGTTGTCAGAAGAGATTTTAGATAAAGCACAAACACTGTATGCAACTTCAAAAAAGAAATTACAGAAGAAAGTTAAAGATCTAAAAGCTGCTGGAAAGAAAATAGATTTTGAAGTTTACAAGAAACTTGTTGCTAATGTAGTTGATGAAATAAAGAAAGACAAAGATGTTGCTGAAGACACTGCAAAAAGGATTGGTAAACAGCTTCAAAACGATTGGGAAGAGATAAGAGATGCTATTGTCTAAATATTGTATTATTCTCTTTTAAGTATTAGAATCTCTCAATCGCGAGAGTAGTTCAACTGGTAGAATGTCTCCTTCCCAAGGAGAAGGTTGCGGGTTCGAGCCCCGTCTCTCGCTTTTCTCATTTATACATAAAAAGGAGAAAGAGAGAATATTTGCTATGTATATTGCCCCTATATTATGTTACAATATGTTACGTTCGCTGGTGTAGCTCAGTTGGTAGAGCGCTCCCTTCGTAAGGGATTGGTCGTTGGTTCAAATCCATCCACCAGCTTTTATTCAGATTATGAAAGAATTCAAATATACAATTACAAACTTAATATTACAATACATTGTAAAGTATGAGTTAGCTATTCAAGCAATTAATCAGATTGTAATCCCAAGTCCTCTGCTGGAGCAAACAAGAGAACAGTTTCGAACTGATGATATTGATAAGTTGGGTGAGCTTATATCCTACCCTATCGGATACAACAAATCATTAGCCGTACAGAGGGGTCAAGTAATGCCTTCTACTAAAATGAAGTTAAGAATATTTACAAATTACAAAAATATCCAAGACTATATTGACACATATACTGCTAAGAGTCCCTTAAAACCTTCTATAGAGCTTAGTACCCATATTAACAAGATAGTAATGAAGGGATTAGTTGAAGAGTGGGATTTAGGCAAAATTAAAACATTCTCTGAGAAACCTTTTGAGCAGTATGATATGTGGTACAAGTACAGAGATTACTATCCTACACTAAACACAGAACAGTATTTTAATACAATTTTTAAATGGATAGTAAACTCCCCCACAGGAGTACATAAACTTATACAACTAAGTATTCTGTTGTATGAATTTATTGATAAAGCTCCTTTCTATGCAGGTAATCAGATAACTTCAATCTCTACGTTAAAAATACTCGCCAAGATATATAATCTAAACCCACATAATATTATTCCATTTGCAAAAGCATTCTTCTTAATTAATGAAGATATAGAGTCTGCTTTCAAAATCTCTAAAGGTAAAAAAGATTTAACGGTATTTATTGAAGCAGTACTCTACTCTCTCTCTCTTGTTGTAATAGAAGCATCTAATGTATTTACTAATGAGTATGATACAAAGGTAAACATTAGAAAACATATTAGTAAAGATTTAAATCCAAGACAAGTAAAAATAATTGAGTACTTAAACAGTAATTCAAGAATAACAAGACAACAGTATACAAAAATGATGGGAGTTTCCTTTATGACCTCATATAGGGATCTGCAAGAATTACTTGAAAAAGAATATATTCAACAGAGAGGGAAAGGAAGAGGAACTTTTTACATAATACCTGATCTGGACACATTGGAAGAAGATAGGCTACGAGAAGAGATAAAAATATTTGGATAATTTGTGAAATCTGTTTTTTTTTGTTAATATTTTACCTATATGAATAATAAAGAATACGACGTAATTATCGGTTTAGAGATACATATACAGTGCAAGACAGAGAGTAAAATGCTCTGTAAATGCCCTGCTAATTACTTTGGGAAAGATCCTAATACTCAGACATGCCCCATATGTTTAGGCTTGCCAAATACAGAGATATTACTTCCAAATAGAAGGGCTGTAGAGTTATGTATTCTACTTGGCCTTGCAACTAAGTGTGATATAGCTAATGAAATAGCTTTCTACAGGAAGCACTACTCTTATCCTGATTTACCAAAAGGTTATCAAATTACTCAATACGACAGACCAATATGTTCTGATGGAGAGATAGATGTATATGATGAAAAAGATAAAAAGCATACTATTGAAATAGAGAGAATTCATCCAGAGGAAGATGTTGCTAAACTAATTCGTGATAAAGAAGGTAATAAAGATTATTTCTTAATAGACTATAACAAAGCAGGAGTACCATTACTTGAAATAGTAACAAAGCCAGATATAAAAAGTGCTTACTTAGCTAAAGAGTATGCAAATTCAATTAGGCAACTAGTAAGATACCTTGATATCTCTGATGCTGATATGGAGAAAGGACAGATGAGATGTGAACCTAATATCTCACTACAGGAGAGAGGCAAGTGGAAATACGAAGATGGGAAAATATTACCTTTGGGAGATTACTCACTTAATCCTAAAGTAGAAATTAAGAATATAGGTTCCATATCGGCAGTAGAGAAAGCCATTGATTTTGAAGTAAATAGGATAATATCAGAATTAGAAAAAGGTAGACGAATAGAACAACAAACAAGAGGATGGAATGCAGAGAAAGGTATAACTGAATATCAAAGAATGAAAGAGGAAGCAGAAGACTATAATTACACACCAGATCCAGATGTCCCTCTAATCGATATTACTACAGAAGATATTGAAAAAATTGCTAAAGAATTAGTAGAGCTGCCTAATGAGAAAAGAACTAGATATGTTTCTGAATTCTCTCTCTCTGATTACGATAGTAGAGTTCTTACTGCAGATAGACGTGTCTCAGAATATTATGAAAAACTTCTAAAGATACTCTCTAAAGAAATGCCTATAGAGAAGGCAGCAAAGGCTTCTTCAAATTGGTTAACCGGTGCAGTATTTGCAATCTCTAATGAGAAAGGTATTGATATAAATGAAGATACTATTCCACTGCCCTCTCTTTCATATCTAATTCTTGAATTTGAGAAGAAAGTCTTAACTAGAAACAAGGCTGAAGAGCTTCTAAAAGAGTCTTTAGAAAAAAAGAAAGATTTGAAGAAATTAATACAAGAGACTATAGAACAGAGTAAAAAGAGTATTGAGAATCTTGATACTATTGTAGAGAGTGTGATTCAGGAGAATCCTAAAGCTGTCAATGATTACAAAAATGGTAAAAATGCCACCATAGGTTTCTTAGTGGGGCAAGTTATGCATAAAACAGAAGGTAGCACAGATCCAAATAAGGCTAAATTGATTCTAGAGGAGAAATTAA
Source organism: Candidatus Dojkabacteria bacterium (assembly GCA_012800885.1). GTDB lineage: Bacteria > Patescibacteriota > Dojkabacteria > SC72 > SC72 > UBA5209. The sequence continues at coordinate 26,605 of JAAZIL010000047.1, read as the reverse complement.
ATGGATAAAACAAAAAAACATATACCTCTCTCAGGCTTAAGAGATGATGTTACTTCTAAATGTCTAACACAGCAAGAAGTATTAAATAATGCTAAATATACTCAAGATGGTTATGTTAAGGTGTATGGAAGTATAGTTGGAGATATAGAGGAGAGCTAATTCTTAGTTATTAATTCTCTCATCACTAATCGTCTTATGTCCCCCTGCAACTGGCTTACCTACTCCATACCATAAACTAGTACCTCCAAAAATATCATCACCTCTTACAAGTAAATCTTGTTTACCCTCAAGTAACTCATAAGTAAGTGGTACTTCAGTTTTCAATATCCTCGGACTCTTATTACTAAATGGTCTTGAGATATCAAAAATTAAAGTTCCATTATTATTAGGATTATCAATGAGAAGAAATGAGTGAGGTTCAGGATATTCACTCGTATCCTTAGGATCTCTCATCGTTATACCACCAACGTAAGTTGATTTAAGACCAGCTCTCTGTAATAGGTATTGACCTAGGGCTGCTATCTCTGCACACGCTGCATTTCCTTTTGTATCGGATAATTTCTTTGTCCTTTTATTTGAAAAATCTATCTGTCTCGAGAAGTAATCAGTATCTTCTTCCTGAACTTCAAGAAGCTTGAAAGCTGTCTGTTGCATTGCATAACAGAGAAAAAATAGATATGGATCTAAATCAGAATCAATCGCTTCTAATGAACTCTCGATACTCTCTCTGTTTCTCTCAAATTTCTTTTTTACAGATTCTGGTGCCAGAGTAAGTAGTTCATTATCGAATTTATCAAAATCTAACTCCATCTTTAATGTTAATTCATCACTAAAAAGTGAACCACCTACTGGTAACAAATCTCCATTATTTAATTGTGTTGCCCACTCTCCCCTATATATAGGCTTAATATTTTTCTCCTCTACAGAACTTTCTGTTTCTGTAGCATTTTGTTCAGTATCTTGAAGTATTTCCATTAATATAATGTTCAATTAATATTACTCTAATATACTATTAATATAGTAAGATATCTAGTAAAATATAGCCATACTTGCCGAGGTGGTGAAACTGGCAGACACGCTTGCCTTAGGAGCAAGTGGGATTAATTTCCCTTGGAGGTTCGAGTCCTCTCCTCGGCACATATTTAACTAAGTACACTAATATGAAAAAGATAATACTTCCGTTTCAGAGAGTACTAATACAGAAAAGATTGTGTGTAGGATGTACATCACCACTGGATAAAGCAAAGAAATTAGGTAAACTATCAGAAAGAAGAGAGCTTGTAGAGTGTAAATGTAGAAGAAGGTACGTGTATAACAAAGAATTAAATGAATATCAGAGAGCTTCTTTTCAGGAGGAGCAACAGCTCTTAAAAGAACTTAACAAAAAGCCTGTATTGTAGTAAAATCACTGGAGGTATGCCGCTATCGTCTAGTGGTTAGGACAACAGGTTTTCATCCTGTAAACCGGGGTTCGATTCCCCGTAGCGGTACCATAAATTAAACTTTTAAGCCCCAAGTTGATGTACGAATTAGAAACCAAAGAGCAGTTAGACTCCAGAGTTAAAATAACAGAGATATTTGGCTCTATTGGTAAATTTATATATTCTCTTATTGAAACTATCTTAGTGGCTTTAGTACTCGCTATTGTACTCTATCTCTTTATTATGACACCACATGAAGTTGTAGGTAATTCTATGCATCCTACATACAAAAATGGTGAGTTCTTAATGGCTAATAAAATTTCATATCGATTATCTGAGCCTAAAAGAGGAGATGTAATAATCTTTCAATACTCAGATACTCAGGACTTTATTAAAAGGATAATCGGTATCGAAGGAGATGAATTAATGATTAAGGATGGGAAAATATATATTAATGGGACTCAACTGGATGAGACAGATTATCTAGATACTAATATTATTACCAATGGAGGTACATATATTCATGAAGGGCAGACAGTTATTATCCCTGAGGGAGAATTCTTTGTATGTGGCGATAACAGACCTAATAGTTCAGACTCAAGAGAGTTTGGTCCTGTTGAGAAGAATAAAATAAAGGGAAAGGCATGGGTAGTATATTTCCCTTTTCCATACTTCCGGGTGGTACATCATCAACAGTACAATATAGACGAAAAGTGTGAAACATGATAGATTAAGTTATGGATATTTTTGTAATTGCAAATCAGAAAGGAGGGGTAGGTAAAACTACTACCACATTGAACTTAGGTGCTGCTATTGCAAAAAAAGGTAAAAAAGTCTTGTTAATAGATCTTGATCCTCAAGCGAATCTATCTTCCGGTTTAGGATTTACTCAACAGTTTGATAAACAGAGTTGGGATACAGATGGAAAAGCTCCATACAAGAATATCTATAATGTATTAGTTAATTCAACACCGATTCACTCTGTATTTGTTACTACTTCAACACCCAATTTATTTCTAGTACCTTCACATCTCTCATTAGCCGGTGCAGAGATAGAGATGGTTAATATGCTAAGTAGAGAAACACTACTTAAAAAAGCTCTAGAGGATATTAAAAATGAATTTGATCTTGTAATAATTGATTGCCCTCCTTCTTTAGGATTACTCACTATCAATGCACTAGGTGCTTCAAATAAATTACTGATCCCTATACAATGTGAATATTTTGCTTTAGAAGGTCTCGGTCAATTAATTAATACTATGAATTTAATAAAAGGTATTAACCCTACTCTAGTGCTAGGTGGTGTAATACTCACTATGTATGATAGTAGGACTAAACTCTCTTCAAGTGTAGTAGAAGATGTTAGACACTTTTTTAAGGAATCTGCATTTGAAACTGTTGTACCTAGAAATGTTAGGCTCTCAGAAGCACCCTCACACGGTAAAACAATATTCCAATACGATAGTAAATCCACTGGTGCAAGAGCATACAATTCTTTAGCTAGAGAGTTTATTAAAAAATTTCTTTAAATTAATATTAATACAATATGGAAGACAATAGATTAGGAAAAGGATTAGCCGCTCTAATTGATTCACATCAAATAGATAATTCATCTAGTGCATATAGGGAGAAATTTGATATTAACAAAATACTACCTAACCCATTTCAACCTAGAATGAGTATAGATCCTCAAGAATTAATCGGCTTAGCTGATTCTATTAGAGGTAGTGGTATTATCCAACCATTAATTGTTACTAAAGATAAAAATTCAGAAAAATATTTCATAATAGCAGGCGAAAGACGATTCAGAGCAGCCCAACTTGCTGGTCTAAAGTATGTACCTATTGTAATTAAAGAATCTTCCCCTCAAGAGATGCTTGAGTTAGCTATTATTGAGAATATTCAGAGACAAGATCTTAACCCTATTGAAGAAGCTCAGGCCTTTAATCAATTACAGAGTGAATTCGGTCTACCTCAGTTAGAAATAGCTAAAAAGGTTGGTTTAAATAGAGTAACAATATCGAATAAAATTAGGCTACTAAAATTACCAGATCCTGTAAAAGAAGCAGTATTAAATGAAACGATATCTGAAGGGCACGCAAGAGCACTACTAGGTATTAGAGATAATGACTCCTTAATTGCAGCAACAGATATTGTAATCAAGAGAGGATTAAGTGTAAGACAAACAGAATCTCTGGTTAGGAAGATAAATTATGGAAGAAGTGCTAAATACAAGAGAATTCAAACAGATTACCCTGATTTACTTAGGTATGGAGAGATGTTAACAGAGAAAATCGGTTATACTACTAATGTAAGAAGATTAAGTAAAGGAGGAAGGATAATAATAAGGTTTATGAGTAAGTCTGAACTAGAAGATCTACTTAAAAAGCTAGGTGTTCAAGATTATGATAAATATTAGCTTACCTCTTGTCTTAACTTCTCATACATTAATACTCCTGCACTCACACTAACATTTAGTGAGCCGATACCTTCTCTCATTGGAATTGAAATTCTCTTATCAGCTCTTTCTAGCATACCTGTCGAAATACCTGTATCTTCTGCTCCAAGAATAAAGGCACAGGGACCAGTTAAATCTGCATTGTAATAGACTTCACCCTCCATATGAATTCCAAATACTTTAATATCTTCCTTCTTTAATATCTTCATGGCTGTAAATAGGTTCATCTCTACCAAAGGAATTCTCTCTGCCGCACCCATAGATACCCTAATAGTTTCATCAGTAACAACATTCCCATCTCTGTTATCAATAATAATTCCATTAACTCCTGTTGCAAAAGCAGTCCTCATTATAGCTGCAATATTCTGAGTATATTTAATACCATCTAATACTAAAAAGAAGGGAATCTTTCTCTCTCGATAAATACTCTCTAGAAGTTCTTCTAAGTTCCAAACATTCGTAGAGTACATCATCCCCACAACACTCTCTGACCTTGAGGCTTTCAGTCTTCGCATAAGAGTTTTTTTAGGAACTCTAAACATAGGAATTTTTCTCTGGCCTGCCAACTTGACAATCTCTTTAGTCTTGTCATCTTTAAATGCAGAAGCGGCAATATAGATACTTTGAAATTCTCTACCCTCTTTAAGTAGCTCTAATATAGCATTTTTACTCTCTATCTGAATAAATTTCTCTCTCTTCATTACCTATTATACACTTTCCACTACATCTACATAGTACTGACCTCTTTTGTAACCAGACATTTTTCTAAATTTTACCTTACCGTTAGTATTAGCATGTATAGTAAAATCTTTTGACATATAGGTGTTTTTACCTGGGTGAAAAACAGATCCTCTCTGTCTTAAGATTATATTACCAGATCTAACCATCTCTCCTTCATACTTTTTTACACCGAGCCTCTTTCCTGGAACATTACTCGATGTGACTACACTTCCTGCTGCAACTGTACGTGCCATAAAAAAAACAGATACAAGTTAATTACTTCTTTGAGAGTACAAAAATACTCCTTGTGATAATACTATTTATCCTCTTCCATTTCAAGTCTTTTTCTCCTAATTGCCTATTAAGTATATCCCATTTCTTACCAACAATATCCTTTATTCTAAGTGAAATCCAACCGTTAGTTGTTTTGTATTCTGGTAAAATTAATACTACTTTGAAATTACTTGTTGATATCTGATCCAAAACTTTAAATAGTGATATATATATTTTCTTTACATTATTCAGCAGTTCTTCAGCCTTAGACATACTTATTACTCTCCTCTGAGGTGGTCCCATAAAAGGCTCACATACAACTGCATTAATTCCTGTTAACTTTAGATGTCTAATAGCTTTTTTCTCAACATTATGAATATCTAGATAGAAAACATTATACTTGGTATCTTCTCCTAAAAGCCATCTAAGATTCTGCTCACTACCCTCAATGGATCTAATATCTATATCAGAGCCTAATACATCAAAACCGAGTTCACTTGCTTCCATGAGAATAGTTCCACTTCCACAGAAAGGATCCCATATAATGCCTTCTTTTAATCCAGTAAGATTACACATAATACGCGCCAGTTTCTGAGGTAGTACGCCCATATCATAATCACTAAAAGGTTTATCTAAATCTCTCTTTACAAAAGAATTGATATCCTGCACTGCAATAGTATTACCAAAATATCTCTCTCTTTTAATATCAAATATACATAATTCGAAACCTTCTTCTAGAATATTATTCTTTGTTATCTGAGCAGCATTTAAAACATTTCTCTTTGGTAGTATAAATCTAGATGAAATACCTATCTTCTTAAAATTCCTCTTAATATCATTAGAGAGGCTTTGAATCTCTTTAAGGGTAACATTTTTACTATTAAGTGATGAAACAGCAAATGTTATTTTTTCCTGTTTAGTATATGGAGTTAAGAAGGTATCAAGGTCATCTATTACAATACCGAAACGTACAAAACCTCCTAACCTGAGAAATATCTTATGTAACTCGTTGATAGTCAATGCATTACTCTCTACTAGAAGTATCTTCTCATCAGTCCTTCTTATACAATCGGGAGAGATGTTAAAGGAATGGAATACAGAGACAAGTTCTACAAATGAGAGTTCAGGAAAAACACCAGATTCAAAAAAATATCGCATTATTTAATCTCTTTAACCAATACTCTTGTAATTAAAGCTCTGTGACCGTATGTTCTTCTATACCTAGATTTAGCTTTATACTTTACTACATTAACTTTCTTATCTTTTTTCTGAGATGTAATCTCTAAGAGAACTTTACTATCTTTCAGATAAGGTTCTCCTATTCTAATATCTTCTCCATTTACAATTAGAAGTACCTCTTCTATCTCAATGGTATCTCCTTTATTACCTTTTAGTTTGTTTACTTCGTACTCTTTGCCTTCATAGACTTTTATCTGAGAACCTGATAATTGAATAACTGCAAATTTTTGTTCATTTGATTTGGTCATAACGAGAGGATTTTATGTTATTAATTAGAAATTGTCAATTATATTACTACTATCTCTACCTTCACTCCTGTTTATTATACTTTGAATTAAGCCAAATGAGAATAGTGTCATCACTGTAATAGTACCTCCTGCACTAATTAGTGGCAAAGGGATACCGGTTGCAGGAATAATTCCTGTATTTGTTCCGATATTTATAAATATCTCTAAAAGTAATTTAATTGAAATTCCAACCAGTATCATAGAGAAAAAACTATTGTTGGCATTATCAATAGAGATAATTAATATCTTCACAAGTAAGATCCCGTACAGAGAGAGAAGAAAAAGAGTACCACTAAGACCGAACTCTTCTGCAAAAGATGCGTATATAAAGTCGGTTTGATGCTCCGGTAGAAAATCTCTCTTACTCTGAGTACCATTACCAAACCCTTTCCCCCATATCTGTCCTGAACCGATAGCTATTCTAGCTTGATCTACATTAAAACCTATATCTTTACTTGTTTCACTTGGATTAAGAAAAGCTTCTATTCTGTTTCTCTGATAATCTCTTAAAACCTTCTTATACAGTACTACACTAAGAGAGCCTAGTATTAGACCTACAATAATACTTCCAATTATTATTGGTTTCCAATTATCTCTAAAGTAATAACCGAATACTCCTAAGATAATAGATACAAAAAGGAGTAATATATATATCCAATTACCACTAATACTAATAAGGAAAAGAGAGAACATAATTAATAACGATACTAGAAGAGCGATAGTATTTCTTAATTGATTACTTAAACCTGTAAAGGCAACAAAAAACCATATTAAAAGTATTAATACAGACATACTACCTGCTGGTTGTAAATAGACTAATAATACAATCGGAAGTGTAACCAATAGTGAGAGAGAAAGGAGTAGCCACTGATTATATCTCTCTCTAAAAGTAAAAATGTAGGTTGTTGTAAGAATAACAGTTACTTTCGCAATCTCTGAGGGTTGTATCTGTATACCTCCAATTACTATCCATCTCTGAACATTATTAATAACAGGGCCTATTAAAAGTACAAGAATAAGAGAGACTATTGTCAAAAGATATATCCCTAAGATTACCTGCCAGTATTTAAATATATTAATATCTACCAAGGAGAAGATAAAGTATAGTATCATACCGAAAATTAAAAATAGGACCTGCCTATACACTATAGTTAAACTACCAAAGGAACCATCTGGTTGGACAGTTGTTGAGAGAAGAGTAATGATACCTATTACACCAAGGAATAGTAAACATAGAAGAATAGTAAAATCAATTTTTATCCTTTGCTTCTCTCTTCTTTTAAGTATCATCTTGCTTAATTTCCACTAATTTGTGTCTACTTTTTAAACCTCTTAATATTTTAATAGAAGATTTTGAAACATTAAAATATGAAGATAGGGTATTAATTAATTCAATATTAGCCTTGTTCTTAAAGGGTAGACTCTTGAGAGAAACTAGGTATACGCCATCAGATACTTTTACATCACTCTTTCGAGAACGAGTAGTAACTTTTACATTGATAATCACTTTCTACTTTTTCTTCTTTTTATCCAGAATCCTTCTCATAAAAGCAGGCTTCTCAAGAGGATCTTCAAATTCTTTCTCATCTAATGATACTGGAAGGTCTAAATCAGGCTCTGAGGTAATCTCCTCTTTCTCCTCCTCTATCGCATCAAAAAAATCAGGTTTCTTCTCAATTATATCTTCTTCTGAAAGCTCATCATCTAAAGGTATCTCATCTATCTCAAAATCATCTATCTCTTCCTCTCCCTTCTGATGTTTAGTATAAATCTGTCTACTCTCATCAAAACCTGTAGCTACAATTGTAATTACTATCTCATCTTCAAGGGAAGGATCAATCTGAGCTCCAAATTTAATATTTGCAGATGGATCTACTGCTTCTTTAATTAACTCTGAGACTAAACTCACCTCTGGTAGTGTTAAATCAGCACCAACTACATTGTACAAGACTCCTGTTGCTCCTTCTATTGACATATCAAGTAGAGGACTTGTAGTTGCTAATCTGGCAGCTTGTTCAGCTCTCTTCTCTCCACTTGCTCTCCCAATACCCATTAGTGCTGTTCCTGCATCTTGCATGACAGATTTTGCATCACTAAAATCTGCGTTAATATAGCCGGTTTCACTAATCAACATAGAGATACTATTAACTCCTTCGGCTAAGACAGAATCTACCATTTTCATCGCTTCAATAAAGGAGATGTTATCCTCTACTATCTCTAACAATCTCTGATTAGGAACTATTATTAATGTATCTACTTTATCTCTCAGATTAGCTATACCCTCTTCTGCTATCTCTCTTCTCTTGTTACCTTCAAAATCAAAAGGTTTAGTTACAACAGCTACAGTTAAAGCACCCATATTCTTAGCTACACCCGCAATAATTGGAGCAGCACCAGTACCTGTACCACCACCCATTCCTGCTGTAATAAAGACCATATCAGCACCCTCTAGATGCTCTTGTATAGTATCTAAGCTCTCCTCTGCTGCTTCTGCTCCTAGAACATGGTTTCCACCCACTCCTAACCCTTTTGTTAAGGTCTCACCCAGCTGAACAGTAATAGGGGCTTTAGAGAGCTTAAGGGCTTGTGCATCTGTATTAAAAGCCATAAATTCAACACCTGGAATCTCATAATCTGATAACATAGTATTAATTGCATTACATCCACCACCACCTACCCCAACAACTTTAATTTTTGCAGTTAGTTCAACATTTGTTGTAATTAGAGGCATAAACTTTTACTTATTAAAATTATACTAGGCAGTTTAAGGTAACAATGATTTCAACCATTCTACTATCTTCTTAAAAAAACTACCACCACCCTTAATGGTAGTACTATCCGAATCTATATCACCTTCCAGTTCATGTTTAATAATTCCCTGTACACAAGAAAATGATGGATCTGATATCTCTTCTATCATTCCTCCTAGTCCAGAAGGATAACCTACTCTAGAGGCTACACCAAATACTTCCTGTGCAGATTTAGAGAGATCTTTTAGAAGAGAACTACCCCCTGTAAGAACTATACCAGCGGGCATAGCAATTTTAAAACCTGCTTTCTTTACATTATCAATCGCCATTTCAAAAATCTCCTCACATCTAGCCTCTATAATACTGTTTAACATCTCTTTTGATACCTTCTTACTAGGTATATTAAGTAGAGCTAGATCAACCTCATCTCCCTTACTCTTCTTAGGTGATTCTTCCTCTATTTTCCTTAACAGGGCTGGTGTAGAATCTGAATCTGTTCTCTCTGCTTTTTTCTTGTTTTCAAACAAATCTCCTACATTAACCTTAATTTTCTCTGCATCTTCTAGAGAGACTTGTAACCCAATTGCAATATCACTTGTAATATTAACTCCTCCCAAAGGAATTACACTACTGTAAATAATAGCACCCTCTTCGAATATAGTGATACTTGTTGTCCCTGCACCAATATCTAATAGAGTAACTCCTAACTCTTTCTCTGTATCTGTTAATACAGCTAGAGAAGAAGCCCAACCAGTAAATACTACATCTGCAACATTTAAACCTAATTGTTCAACACACTTCTTAATATTTTGCCAATAGGAGTTAGGAGCAGTAATAATATGAGTCTCTACCTCTAATCTACTTCCAGACATTCCAATAGGATATTTAATACCACCTTGATTATCAACAACAAATTCCCTTGGAATAATATGTATCGGATTCAAGTTATCAGGCAGAGAGAGAGTTCTGGCATTCTCTATTGCTCTGAAAGTATCATCTATTGTAATCTCAGAACCAGATACAGCAATAACACCCTTGTTGTTTAAACTTGTAACTAATTCACCATTAATTGATACACATACATCTGATACTGTAATCCCTGCCATTCTCTCTGCAGCCATTACACTCTCTGAAATTGCATTAGTTGCATCATCAATATTAACAACTACACCTTTCTTTATCCCCTTACTGGGGTAAGAACATACCCCTATTACAGAGGGGGATTGTCCGTCTTCTATGGAAGAAATTATTGTAGTAATTTTAGATGAGCCTACATCTATCGATGTTATTGTTTTGTGTGCCATTTTCTTTAAGGCAGTATAATATTACTTTAAATTATTAGCTTGGTATATATAATATAGTCAAAAAAAATACATTTAGCAAGAACTAAGATTATTTTTACAAAGTAATTCTTTTTTGTCAAATGTACCCTACTTTATCTTCATAACAGGTCTATCAAATCGCAAGTCCAAGCTTTTAAATTTTATACTATCAGAATTAATCTTTTTACAAACAAGATAGAGTCTTGCTAATTGTAAATCAAGATTATACGCTATATCAAATGTAAATTTATGCTTATCCTCATCATTAAAAACTACAATACCATCATTTATTAATATCTCTTTAGCCTTATACCCAAAGAGAGAGAGTATCTCTTCTATTCTCCTTATTTCATCAAAAAATATTAAATTATTAGCACTCTCTATTACCGAATTAGAACTAATATATATCTGAGAGTATTCAGATGACACCTCCCAACACTCATCTTCACACTCTTCACACAGTATATCTATTTTTGTTCCTTCGCTTGAGAAGAGGAAACACTTATCTAAAGAGTAGCCCGAATAGTATGGAGTATATTCAGTTATTGATATTTTCAACCTATTTGGTAATATCTTCTCTGTTAGTACACTCTTAACAAAACCATTTCCATTAATTAATACCTTTTCAATTTCATTAGGATCTACTAAAAACAGATTCATACCCACATACTCCTCTAGATATATATCTAATTCATTACTGTCTAAATATTTAAGCTCAGAAAGATTAAACTCTATCTTTTTGATATCCCAGAAATGAAAAACAAAAGAGAAACCTAACAAGGTAAAAAACAGTATATATGGTAAATACTTCTTTAAAAAGATAGTAACACTATTTCTCTTAATCTTATTAAAAACAACACTTCTCTTAAAAGATACTTTTGTCATACACAAAGTTTATCCTACCTTCAAAAAATTTGGAAGAGATATTTGACCTAATCTAAATATCTGTTAATATTTCAAAGTAGTATGTTGAACTTAATAATTACAAAACTAATAGAGTGGTTCATTGCATTAAGGTATTGGGGTATCTTTATCTCGGCAGTTGGTTTATTCCCTACAGAGATTGTAATAGCAATACTTGCTTCAATGGAAGAGAACAATGTGTATCTAATCTCCCTAGTAACAGCACTAGGAGAAGTCGTAGGTGGATTACCTATATTCCTTCTAGGAAGTTTATTCACTGATAAGAATATATATAAGTGGTTAGATGGAAAAGGAAAGTTCTTAGGAGTGAATAAGGTAAGGTTTGATTCAAGCAAGAATAAGCTGGATAAGAAGAAATATCTCTATGTTTTTCTATCTAGATTTGTACCGTGGGTAAGAGTTGCAGCGACCTTGGCTGCTGGTTTCCTAAGAGTAAATTTCTTCAAATTCTCTTTTGCTCTTTTCTTAGGAGTATTCTTTAACTCATTGATAATAGCATATATTGGGAAACTTGCTGCTGGGAACTTAAGTACTATAAAAAAGTACATGAGTATCGGTGATAAATGGATAATAATAATTGTATTTGGATATCTTCTAATAAGTATATCTTGGAAAAACAGAAAAAGAATTATATCCTTCCTTAAAAAGTCACTTAAAAAATCTCAGTAAGAGCGAGAGACGGGATTTGAACCCGCGACCTACACATTGGCAATGTGTCGTTCTAGCCAACTGAACTACTCTCGCTGGTGCCGAGACCCAGATTTGAACTGGGGACCCCCTGTTCTTCAGACAGATGCTCTACCAGCTGAGCTATCTCGGCTTAAAATGTCCTAAATAATATCAAATATCTTAATCCTTATCAATAATTACTCGGTTCCTTCTATTACAACAGTACCTCTTCTTTTAATAAATATATTGTCATTACTCCTTCTGACAAAAGCCCCAGCAAGAATTAGAACTAACCCAACTATAATGCCTGTACTACTGATATTAATTGCAGTCTCTGGAATATCGTCACTTTTAAGATGGAATATCGCAGAGCTTGGCTTGCTAAGAAGAATATTAGAGTTAGGTTCATGAGCAGTAATAATGATGGATTCAAACAGTTCATCCTCTCCTGAATAGTTCATATCAAGCACAATCTTCTCTACAGAAGTGTCAATAATCTCAAATTTCAACCTAATAAATACATCTGGTTCACCTACAGTAGTATAGAATGGGACTCCATCTTCTATCTCCGTTATACCAGTAAGCATTACAATACCTTCGACATTATCTGTACTACTCTGGTCGTCAGGAAATTGTGCAAAGAGGCTATTATTTCTCCCTGCCTCCTTCAAGATAATTACCTGAGGATCATATTTAACAACTACCCTAGCCTTAGATATCTCTACCCCTCCACTATCAATTAGTACATCAACCGTAAAACCCTCCTCTACATCCTCAACAATACCACTGGAAGGATAAAAAAAAAGAGGTGCATCAGAAGCGTAAGCTTTCTCTCTCAGAAGAGGACTATTTATGGTAAAAAGGAGTAGTGCTAACAATACCCCTATCTTTTTTCTAATCATATAGTAAAATATACCACAATATATTCATTCAAGCATATCAGAAAAGATGGAAATGTTAAAATCAATAATATTAGCAGTTGTACAGGGTGTAACCGAACTACTACCTATTTCAAGTACGGCTCATTTAATACTTATCTCCGAATATTTAGATATAGAGATGGGTACATATCTTCTCTCTGTTCTACACCTCGGTACAACAATTGCATTAATTTTCTACTTTCTACAAACTCTCCCAAAAGAGCTATATCAAAAAAAACATATCTCTTTCTGGTTAAAGGTTCTTCTATCTACACTCCCTGCTGGTATATTCGGATTACTTTTTAAAAATATTATAGAGGAGAGATTAAGAAGTACCTCCATTATTATTTTTTCACTACTATTTTGGGGAATCGCTATCATACTAACGGATAGAATTAAAAGAAGAAAAAAGAAGATAACAGATGTAACATGGAAACAAGCAGTAGCAATAGGAGTATCTCAAATAATAGCTTTTCTACCTGGTACTTCAAGGTCAGCAATTACAACTATTACGGGTATCCTTGTAGGAGTTGAGAAATATACATCTCTGCAGTTCTCTTTCTTACTAGGCTTACCACTACTACTAGGAGCATCTCTCTATGGAATTATGGAGAAGGGTATATTTACTCTCTGTACCATACCTAATTGTGTACTACTAATTGTATCTGGAGGATTTACATATATTACTTTAAAGGTATTGAATAAGTATAGTAAAAGGAGATGGTTAACCTTTTTTGGAGTATACAGAATCATACTAGCATTAATACTACTACTGTTAACTCTTAAATAATTGCTCTTAAATCTACCCCTGTCATTGTATCAGGAATATCCAGACCGACAAGACCTAGGCAAGTTGGACTTACATCAGCTAGTAGACCTGTTACATTCGCCTTTGGCCCTGTTCCTACCTTAATTAATTTTGTACCAGCTTGAGGAGTAATATCCTTTATATCTGAGAGAATAATCATAGGGACAGGGTTATTAGTATGAGCTATATCTACTTCTTTTGTCACCCTGTTAATCATTGTCTCACAGTTACCATGATCAGCAGTTATTACAATAGAACCACCCTTCTCTAATGTAGCTTTTGTAATATCTGCACAGAGAGAATCTACTATCTCATTTGCCCGGACAGTAGCAGAGTAATCCCCTGTATGACCAAGCATATCAGGATTTGCGAAATTAATAAGAATAAACTTGTAATCATAATCAGCTTTAATCCTTTTTACAACCTCATCTCTAATTATAGGGGAACTCATCTCAGGTACCATAGCATAATTTTCTACTTTAGGAGATGGAATATTAAAAAAGTCCTCACCTTCGTTAGGTTGTTCTATACCACCGTTGAAGAAATATGTTACATGCATATATTTCTCTGTTTCAGATATATGCAACTGCTTATACCCATTCTCTGCAATATATCTTGCCATTGATTTCTTTATCTTTTTAGGAGGAAATACGACATGAGCTGGTATATTCTCTTCATACCCTGTCATGGTTACTAAGTACAAATTCTCAGGATAAGCTCTTCTTACAAAGTGATTAAAATCCCTATCTACAAATGCCTTACTCAACTGTCTTGCACGATCTTCTCTAAAGTTCCAATAAAGCAGTACATCATTAGTTCTAACTGGACCGATTGGTCTTCCCCTAGAATCTACCCTAGTTCTAGGTTTAAAGAATTGATCTGTCTCATTGTTTGAATAGGCACTCTGTAATGCAACTACTGCATCTGTAAATGTTTCTTGAGAGAGTCCAACCATTGCATCATATGCCAACTTTATTCTCTCCCATCTACTATCCCTATCCATACCGTAGAATCTCCCTTGCATAGAGGCGATCCTCCCAATACCGAGTTCCTTTATTTTAGAATTAAGCCTACTTAAGTACAAGAATCCATCTTTAGGAGGGGTATCCCTCCCATCAAGGATAATATGAATAAAGGGATCTATACCGTATGCTTTACACAATTCCATTAAAGAGAAAAGATGCTTTATATGCCCATGAACACCAGCAGCACTCAGAACACCAACTAGATGATAATTAGAACCTCTCTTTTTAACTTCATCAAAGGATTCCCTTATTACAGCATTATCTTCAAACTCACGAGTAGCAATTGCATCATCAATCCTTGGTAAAGTTTGATAGACTACATGCCCTGCACCTAGATTAAGATGTCCTACTTCAGAATTACCAGGCTCCTCTGCTGCTAGGCCTGCATAAGTACCTGAAGCATTAATTAGAGTTGACCTACCATAAGTCCACGCTGTGTCCAAAAATGGGGTATTTGCACCCAATACTGCATTCCCTTCACTATCAGGATGAATACCGAAACCATCAAGAATTAACATCACTGAGAACTTTTTTACTTCTTCTGCTACCTTCTTAGTACTTCTCTGTCCATCCTTTTTACTAAATAGCCCAAACATATATACTAGTCTTAAGATTTTAAACTAGTATATAATATACAGTATGGCAGAAATTAACAAAAGGGAAATTGAAGAAATGAAAAGAAAAATAGAAGATATAGGCTCTTCTTTAGATATATCTTCTAAAAGAAATAATCTCAAATCACTAGAATTAGAGAGTAACCGAGAAAATTTCTGGGATAATCAAGAACATGCTAAAAACATATTAACCCAGATCGCAGAGCTCAAAGAAGAGATTGATACTGTAACAAAACTTAGAGAAGATATAGAGATTCTTTACAATTTAGCAGAGGAGCAAGAAAAGGAAAAAACAGAATTTCTACAACAAGAATTTGATAATATTAAAAAGAAGGTATTACAATTTGAATCTCTAACATTTTTAACAGGTAAGTATGACAAGAATAATGCTACTCTCTCTATTCACTCAGGCCAAGGAGGTACAGAAGCAAATGATTGGACAGAGATGCTTCTTAGAATGTATACAATGTATGTAGAGAAAAAAGGTTGGAAATACCAGATAACAGATATAGTTAAGGGTAATGAAGCTGGTATCTCTACTGTTTCTATTGATATTTATGGTAAATATGCCTACGGGATACTTAAAAGAGAACACGGTACTCACAGATTAGTTAGACTCTCCCCTTTTAATACTCAAAATCTCAGACAAACATCATTTGCAGGTGTTGAAGTAATACCAATAATGGAGGATCTAGAGAGAGATATTCAGATACCGAACTCCGATATTGAATTTAAAGCTATCAGAGCAAGTGGGCCTGGTGGCCAGAGCGTAAACAAAACATCCTCTGCTGTTCAAATTACACATATACCTACAGGTATAGTTGTAAAATGTTCTCAAGAGAGAAGCCAATTAAAAAACAGAGAGAAAGCTATGCAAATACTAAAAGGAAAATTATGGAGAATAGTCGAAGAGAATCGATTAGAAGAGATCTCTGAGATAAAAGGTGACTACACTATAGCCGGATGGGGAAGTCAGATTAGAAACTACATATTACATCCATACAAACTAGTTAAAGACTTAAGAACAGGCATAGAGATTACAAATCCCGAAAGTGTACTAGATGGTAATATAGAAGAGTTACTTGAAGCTCAATTAAGAATACAGTAATATATAGGATAGAATAAATTTCTTCTACTGCTCATGGTAATTTTTGATACTGTTACAAAGAAATATAAAGACAACATTATTGCATTGGAAGACATCACCTTCCGTATAGATCCTGGTGAATTCCTTTTCTTAGTTGGCCCTTCTGGAGCTGGTAAGTCTACTATTATGAGATTGTTAATAAGAGAAGAATTACCAACCTCTGGGACAATATTTTTTAATGAGATAGAGGTCCCAAAGTTAACTAGGAGGCTCCTTCCTGCCTATAGACAGAAAATAGGAATGGTATTCCAAGATATAAAACTTCTGAATACAAAGACACTCGAAGAGAATATCGAATTTGCTCTTGAGATACTTAACAAAAGCCAAAAAGAGATAGAAGATACAACAGATTATCTCTTAGACTTAGTAGACCTTAGAGATAGAAGAGAACTATTCCCCTATGAATTATCAGGAGGAGAACAACAGAGAGGTGCTATTGCCAGAGCACTAGCTAATAAACCAGATTTTCTCGTTGCTGATGAACCAACTGGTAACCTAGATTCAGAGAATGCAATGCAGATCCTTGAGATACTAAAAACTATTAATAAAGGAGGAACAACAGTAATGGTAATATCACATGACTTCAACCTCCTAAATGGTTCTAACAAAGATAGAACAATTACATTAGAAGAAGGTAAGTTAAGCTTTGATTCTGATCCAAGAGAGATGACTTCTGATAAAGAAGAAACGGAAGAAAATACTATCTCTTCTAAGGTTAAGAGTAAGAAAAAAACATTACCTCTCTCTCCAGAGTTTAACAAACTTAGTCCTTCTTTAAAAAAGAAGCTTGTACAGTACGCTTTAACTTCTCCTGAGATATTAATAAATATTACTACTAGAGAATTAGAGGATATGAAACTGAGTAAAAAAGAGAATACTGAATTAGCAAAATTTGTTAAACAATATTTAAGTAGTATAGAAAATGAATAATACAAGAATATTTAAAGTAACAACAAAAAATATTAAGAGAAACAAGTGGTTAACTATCTCAACTATACTTGTTTCTGCAATAGTATTTACACTCTCTTCCGTATTTATATCAATCTCAATCCTTACTCAGAAAACGGTTGATTTCCTTGAGCAGAGAGCACAGGTTATTGTCTTTTTTAAGAAAGGTACTGATGAGAAGGAGATTTTTCATTTTAGAGATACAATAAATAGTGATTCCTCTGTTGAGCAAATTACATATATATCACAAGCACAAGCCTTAGAAATCTATAAAGAGGATTTTGCTGAAAATCCAGAATTAATATCTACAATAACAGCTGACTCTCTACCTCCTAGTTTAGAGATAAGGGCTAAGAATATTGATTCTTTGATTAATATAATTGAAAAAATTAACAAAGCAAAAGAGACTAACCCTCACATAGAAGATGTCTACTACTTCAAACAGGTTGTAGATAATATGAAAACACTGTCAAGAATTATTAACATCGGTTCAATAATATTAATTAGTGCAATGGCAATTGTTACAGTATCCCTTATTAGAGTTACAATCGGCTTTAATATTAAGCTACATCAACAAGAGATTGAAATTATGCATTTGGTAGGTAGTTCAGATAAATTCATCCGTACACCTTTTCTCATTGAAGGTACTTTCTACGGTCTTGCAGGTGGATTTATTGCTACCTTACTTATCTTAATACCTTGGTACACTGTAATATATTATACTAAAGGGACAGACTTCTCTTTCTGGATTAATCAACTCTTTCTTGACCTAAACTTACCATTTCTGTTGAAATTTGATATTACATTTCTCTTAATCTATTTACTCACACACATAATTGTAGGTGGAGGCTTTGGATATTTCAGTAGTTTTAGTGCAGTAAAAAAATATTTAAAAGAAGGATAAATGAACAAAATACATTTTTTTAAAAAAACACTTCTTCTCTCTCTTCTAATTCTCTTACTTAGTTCTAGTAACTCCTTTGCAAAAACAATCTGTCCATCTAAAATGGATCCTACCTCTAGAGAGTGCTTAGATTATCTACGTAAAGAGTTATCAAAGGTAAACAAACAACAGAGTACCCTTGAGGGTAGACTTAAAAGTGAGCAGTATCAACAACTCTCTCTACAGGAGAAAATAAAATATATTAATACACAGATAGAACAAGCAGAGAGAGTGATATCTACACTGGAATTAGAGATAGCAACTAAGGATGTTGAAATAGCTCTTCTATCCAAAGAGATTAAAGAGAAGGAAGATAATATTAATTTACTATCTCAGGAGATAAATATGTTAAAAGAGATGGTAAACAAAAGAGTAACAGAATCATATAAATACTCTTTCCTACGACCTTTGGAGTTATTCTTGGATATAAAAAATGTTGAGACTATTCTAAGAAAAACCAAGTATCTCTTAGAAACAAGAGAGAGAGATAAACTCTCTCTTCAAGAATATAATGACACTACTCTTCAACTAGAAGAAGAAGAGGCTCAACTCGCTGAGAAAAAGGCTGATCTCCAGATAATTAGAAATGAGAATGAAGAAGAGAATAATCGTCTTAAAGAAGAAAAAATAGATTTAGACAAACAGAAAGTAGAGAGAACAAATCTCCTTGCGCAATCAGAGAGAAAAGAAAAAGAGATACTTGCTAACTTAGATGCTACAAGGAGTTTGCAAGCCAGTATTGATGATGAGATTATGAAATATATACAATTGTATGGTGAAAAAATGGCAAACTACGGATGGGTAAATGCAGGTACTTGGATAGGAAGAATGGGAGGACTACCAAGCTCATGTAGTACAGGACCTCATCTACATTTCTCTATTGACAGGATAGGCTCAGGCCTCTATGAAGGTTACGGTGAGATAAGCCCTTGGAACGGTTACCTAAAGAAAGGTCCTGATTATTATGCCCAAACAGCATCAGGATGGAAATACTACTATGTAAGAAGTGGAAGTATGAGAATACCAATTAGTAAAACTGCCATATTAACACAAGATCATCACTCTGCTTCAAGAAAAGCAATAGATATCTCTGTACCTTGGTCAGAAGGTGCATACGGAACCCCTATTTATGCTGCTATGTCTGGTACACTCTATAAGGGTGTAGATAGGTGCGGAGAAACTTACGCTGTTATATACCACTCTAATGGCTTAAGAACAGCCTATTTCCATCTACAAAAACCTTAACTCTTTTCAACTATGAAGATTTCTGTTAAACTCTTTAGATAAACTATAAGGATATTTTAATTTATTTCTTATCTTAATGAAAAAAACAAAAACTAAAAAAAGTACTGCAAAAACGAAAAGAACTTGCCCCCTTATACTTAAATTCAAGAAGCCTTCTTTTCAAAAGGTAGTATCTAACAAACTCTTTAAAGTCTTTCTTACTATCTTAGGCGCATTGTTTATGTTTATCCTTGTTGATTTCTTCTTCCAATATCTAAACAATGGTTACAGTATTGCAGTAATAGATGGAGCAAGAATATCTAAAAAGGCATACCACAAAAGACTAGAGGCACAGTACGGCCAATCAACAACAAAGCAATTAATTGATGAAAAGATTATTTTACTAGAAGCAGAGAAAAATAGTGTATCTGCCTCTGAGGAAGAAGTACAAGCAAGATTAGATGATATTATTACATCAGTAGGTGGTCAAGAGAGCTATCAAGCAGCTCTTCTAGCTAACGGTATTACAGAGAAGGATTTAAAAACACAGATAGAATTAGATATATTAGCAACTAAGATACTAGAACCTACCCTAGAGTATGATGATGATGATATAAAGAAATTCTTTGATCAGTATAGTAACGTTATATTCCCTACAGAGACTGCACAACTTGAAGAAGGAGAGAAATTAGATTATGAACAGTACAGAGAGAAAACAAAAGAGGTATTTATTCAACAAGAAGTAGAGAACAGTAAATACTCTTGGTTAGAAGGCCTATTCCAGGAGTACAAGATTCAAGATAACTCCACATCTACTCCTAAATACGGTGTTCTAACAGCAACAGTTAATATCTTTAGAAATCTTTTTGATGAAGCTAATAAAAATGAACTAGAAGAGTAAATTATATACAGATCTTGATTAAGAAGGGGCTAATTAGCCCCTTTTTTTATACCTCCACATCACTAGGCTCAACCAAACCATACTCTCCCTGCTCTCTTCTGTATAACATAGATATTTTACCGGTACTCTTGTTTTTAAATAGTAGCTGTTGATACCCAAGTAGTTCCATCCTCTCTATTGCTTCTCCTTCTTCTAAAGGACTCATATCCTCAATCTGTTTTCTCAGAGATATTGTTGGTACATACCCTATATAGTTATCCTCTACTACCTCATCCTCTTGTGTAAGTTGAGCATCTGCCTCCATTACTTTCCAAGGAGTAACACCCTCCCAATATGCTTTCTTCTCATTATATCTTTTCAATCTCCTAGCAAGAGTATCAGATGCTTCATCAATATTTGCATACATGTTCTCTCCAGAGACTTCTACTCTAACAGGACTTTTTGGTAAAGAAACTGTAATATCAATCCTAAAATCATCCTTTACTCCCTTACTTTTTACAAACTCTTTTAAATATACATCAATACTAGTAGCCTCTTTCCATAACCTACTATATTTATCAATCTTCTCTTTTACATAAACTCTTAAAGCTTCTGTAGCTTCCATACCAACAAAAGTAATCTGTATATCATCTACAGTCATGAGTAAACAACTAAATTTAAATACCTATTTACATTTTACTCTAATAAGTATATATTTATCCAGTTAACCTATAATAATTAACAAAATGGAGAGAGAGAATAATCTGTATATTTCTGAAAGCCCTGTTCTATTTAACTCAACAGATGAAGTACTAGAGCAATATGGAGAATTATTTCAGAAAGAAGATGATTTGTATCTTGAAAAATCTCATCCAGAGAAAGAAGATGTATTTAGAATTGTACTAACTGATTCTATAGCGTATGTAATTTCAGCCTTTAATACCAACGAGATATGGAATCTAGACGATAAGAACAAGTCCAATTTACTTAAAGAAGCTACAGAGTTTGCACATACTAAGTTAGATAGTACTACTAATGTAAAAGAGCAGATACATACATTCTTTTCAGGCAATCAATATTATTTGGTTAGAGTCCTACCTTATGGAGTTGAACATAATTCTTCGGTATTGAGATGCATATTAGACAGGAAAGCATTACTTATGGAGAGAGGCTACTAACATATTTGCAGGAATAGAATTAGGGATATATAATAGTTATTAGTCCGCGATAGCTCAATGGTAGAGCGAACGGCTGTTAACCGTTTGGTTCCAGGTTCGAGTCCTGGTCGCGGAGCCAATCATGACTATTCTGTGATTTTAGTATTACATCAAAGGGCTTTATCAAGTCATAGCTTAGCTTTTTCTCATCTAGAGTAAGGTTCTGAAGTGTAAGATTGATAATTTGTCTCTTTTGTTCCATTTCAGAACTTTCAAACAACTCCCCTGCTCTTTGGGCTAAAGATAGTATTGATTCTGCAAGGATATAATACTCTTCATCTGCTTTGCTAAGTTGCTCAATCTTTCTTTGAATTTTCTTAACCTCTTCTTGGTAGCTGTTCTTCCTTTCTGTATATTCACTATCAGTAATACTACCATCCAATTTATCCTCATACATGTTAGATAACCTTGTTTGATATTTTTGAAGTTCAGATGAATAATTCTCTAGTAGTGTTTTATTGTAATAAGTCTTATCCCTATTAGCTTCTTTTAACTTCTTGCTTAGATCTTCTGCCACTTCTGTGGGGAGCTGTAATGACTTGTAAAGGCTTACAAAGTGATTAGTAAGGTCTTCCTCCCTTATCCAAGTTTTACTATGTTTACCCTTGTACCCTGTACAATGATAATATACATGTCCTTTCTGCATTTCAGGAGTTATGGAGCATCCACATACAGCACATTTAATTAACCCCCTATATACATATGGCTTACCCGCATATTTGCTATGCTTCTTGTTGTACCCAGACTTAATTTCTTGAACTCTGTCATATGTCTCTTTAGTGATTAACTTTTCATATCTGTGTTCATTTTCCATTCCATTGTACTCAAGTATTCCATAGTAAAATTTCCTCTTAAATATTACATCTACATTACCCTTGTGCAAATAATGATTGAATTGCTCTTTAATTTTTTCTCTAACTGTATCCATGGAGTAGTTCCCAGAGGAGTATAACTCATACATCTTCTTTACAATGGTTGCTTGTGGTTCTTTGGGTTCTACCCATTTTAATTTAGGGTTGTCATCTAAGAAAGTATTTTTGTATCCAAAAGGAGCAGGTCCTGCCAATTCCCCCTTTTCAAACTTAGAAAGCCTTGTATCAATGGAATGATCATGAAGGTTATTTATATGCTGTTTAGCTAAAAATACCTTTAAATCCCATTGCTGTATCTCTGAACCTTTACTCTCTCTATGTAATACCAATCTATCATCAACAAAATGGAGCTGTATATCTTTTTCTACTCTTAAATCATCAAGTAATACTGCATCTCTATAATTTCTTGTAATCCTATCAACTCTATAAGTGATTATAGCTTTCACTGAGGGATTAGCCTTAATGTATGTAATCATCTCATCAAACTTCTTCCTAATCTTGTTTGATGCACTTTCTGAGAATACAAACTCTCTATCAATTTCCATTCCTTTCTCTTCACAATATGTTCTTAACCGTGGTAATTGTATCTCTTGGATTGAAAGTCCTTCCTTCTCTTGTCTAATTGTTGATACTCTTGCAAGTATAACTGCCTTCATTTATTTTCATTAAAAATCTAACCTCTTCCATTTACTATCTAATGAGAAAGGAACATAACCAAGTTCTTCAAAGATATAAAACCCTGTATTGGTCATTTGTACAATACCACCTTTGGTAGGAAGTGAAGATGTCACTAGTCCCTTAATGAATCCCTGTAAAGCATTTGACTTGGCTTTAGTTTCTTGACTCTCTGCTGTAAAACCAGACTTTGTATCATAAATACCTATGGAACCATCTTCAAATTTGACTATATAATCAGGATAGAATGATCTCTGTATTGTAGTATTAGGATCTGGATATACAATTGCAAAATAACTTTCTTTATTAACTCCATTTTTATACCACCAAAGAACCTTACCTGATTTTTCAAGCAATTCTTCAAATCTCTTTTCTGTCTCTGGTCTATTGCTATCTAGATAACACTTATCTAAGATATATTTTGAAGCCTCTTTTAGTTCGTAATTCTCATTAAAATACTCTACTATTGGCACATCCCATTCATATTTCTTTAACCTGTTTGTGCTATTTATTTCTGCTGTTCTTAATGATTGGAAAACCTCTTTTGCCCTATCAATAATTTCCTTAAATATCTTTTGGTTATTCTCAGAACATACAACTATCCTTTGTACATCAAGTTTACTGCCTTGCAGTCCAAGATACTTTTCAAACCAATCATATATTGCAACCTGAATCTTATTATGTGAACGGACAGGAGCATAAGGCAAAGATGCTAGCTTAGCAAAATCTTCATATTTTGATTTTATTTCATCCTCTGCAACAGTGAAATCTATCTTAGAACCTATGATTTCCTCTTTTAGATGAGAGTCTATATCAGAAAATACTGCATCTGAAATTAAAGATTTCTTAAGCTCTTCAATCTCTAGTTCTAGCTTCTGATCCGCTTTCTCTAATGCCACATTAGGCATATCTTTTTCAGTTATTCCAAAATACTTATTTGCTTCTTCAAAAAACAATCTTCTGAATGCTAATGTTAAGTCTCCGTAGTCAACCCTTTTAAGATATATAGAGGGTAGCTTTAGAGTCTCATATTCAGGTTTCCTATGACTAACATGAACTTGAAATAAGGCAGTACTATCCTTATCTTGATTTATTATTATTCTCTCTAAGTTAGTAAAAACATATGCCCTATCTAAATCAATTAAGGCATAATGCTTTGCTTCTGGTGTTCTTAAGATTCTCCCAACTGTCTGTACTTCAAATACCTTACTCTTAATTTCTCTAAACATAACAAGTATTTGAGCTCTAGGACAATCCCATCCCAATGCAATAGCTTGCTTAAAGATTAAAACTTCTACTTTGTTGTCACTATCTTCAATTTCCTCTGTATTATATTTCTCTTTTGAAAGCCATATTGCTAACTTTTCATTTTCAATTGTAATATCTTCCTTTTCTTCTAGATACTTCTTTACATGTTCTAATTTAGTCTCATCTAAAGCACTCATATCTGACGAATCACTTGGTAATTGTATTAGTAGCAAAGGCTTTACAGGAATATTGTTCTCTTTATATAGAGCTTGAAGTTCCCTTAACTTCATAATTGAAGCATTAAGTATTACATCATCAGCCTCAGATAAATAATCAGTATATTTTCCTATCTCAGGATTTATAACAATCTCCTTCTTTATCATTCCCTCTGCTACTACATCATCAAACTTCACAGAGATATAGCCTGCATCCTCATTAGACAAATCCTCTGCCGAAGGGGAAATGCTTGGAGTAGCTGATACTTCTAAAATGAATTTAGGATGGATTACAGATTGCACAAGTTCCTGTGATTGATTACTCCAATAATGGTAATGACTTTCATCAACAATCAATATAATTTCTCTGCCCTCTTCCTTTGTCCTCTCAACAAAAGAATGTAAATTTCTGTCTGATTCATTTTCTCTCATAAAGACATTGTTAAATTCACCTGTTTTCTTATCCTTTTTAACTAAACTATGCCAGTTAACAAAAGCTATTTCATTCTCTTTAAATTTTCCTTCTTGTATATCCTCTAGATATGACAAGGTATATCTGCTTTCAGAAAGATACTTCTCCAGCTTTTCTTTGCTCTGTACATGTAGATTATTGCTACTAATCCAAATAAATGAGTATTGGTTTTGCAATCTCTCACTACCAAGCTTCTCTAGCCAATCTGCTACCATTATAGTCTTACCTGAGCCCGTAGGAGCCTTTAAAACACATATTCTGGTTCCATCCTTTTGTAATAGTTTCTTGGTAAGAGATAGTAATTTATCAACGGCTATTTCTTGATAGTTCTTTAATCTCATATTTAATCCTTAAATAATTTACGGTAAACTTCTAATATGCTCTCAGGAATAGGACACAATTCATGCTCTACAGAGAGATCTTTAAAATCTTGGTCGTAGGTATCATTACTCAATGAGAAAACATATATACTAGAAGTCAGACTAATTGTATCAATCTTCTCCTTCATTTCCTCTAAGTAATCCAAATTAAAGAGAATTGCTGTAGTGTGCTTGGCATCTTTAAATATTTTATAGTAATCACTAATGAATACTTCTTCAAAAGTGCCCTCCTTCACACATATCATCTCTGTTGATTTGTTAACTAGATTTGCTCTGGTATCATCAGAGACTGGTGATTTTGGAATAAAAGTGGTTTTGAAATATTTCAAATTTGCATCAATACCTTTAACATCCGAATATCCCTCTATTACATTTTTTATTCTTTGATAACAAACTTTTTCCGCGATTTCATTCTCATTGTTGGTACACAATATAAATTTTCTATTCCCTCCATCTTCCTTGTTAAGTTCAAGAACGGCATGCCCTGTTGTTCCAGAACCTGCAAAAAAATCTAATACTAAAGAATTTTTAGAAGATGTGATTTTTAAAATATCTAATACTAAATAGAGAGATTTGGGATAATCAAATACCTTACCACCCATAATTTTTTTAAGTAAGTTAGTTCCATTAAATTCTGATTGGTATTTTTTATTAGTCCAAACATTTTTAAATACTTGTTTTTCTCTATACTTGTGAAATATCTCTATTTTGCCTTCTATCTCAATTGGTTTGAAATAATCTGCTACATTCAAATTCTCAAATGAGCTAGGGATATTCTTCCAAGCCCATTCCCTTCCATCTCCTGTCTTGGGGTACACTTCAATATCATCATTATTTTTTTTAGTAAGAGAAAGTTTTGACAGATCTCTAGAAACAAATATGGGGTAGTAATTGTTAGGCTTGTTAGCTCTAGACCAAGAAGTTCTGACTCTCATAAAAGGTTCATAGCGATAC